>JADGHD010000236.1 GCA_019689615.1 Frankia sp.
ACCTGAGGGCGGGATGTCCTGTCGCGCGGCTGGGCCCGCCGGACGGACGGGCTGGCCGGAAAGACGGGCTGGCCGGACGGACGGGCTGGCCGGCTGCGGCTGAACGGGGTCAGGACAGGTGCTGGACGGGACCGTTGTTGGTCGAGACGTCCGGTGACGCCGGGATGCCCCGGCTGCTGAGGCTCTGGTCGTGGGGGGTCACGACCTGGACGGCCCCGGCGCGGCCGGTGGGGGTCGGCGGGTAGAGCAGGCGGACCACGCCGTAGCCGAGCGCGCCGCCGACCGCCTGGGCGGCGGCAAACGCGGGCACCGAGGCCGGGGCGATCCCGGTGAAGGTGTCGGAGAGCATCCGCCCCACGCTGATCGCGGGGTTGGCGAAGCTGGTGGAGCTGGTGAACCAGTAGGCGGCGCCGATGTAGGCGCCGACGGCGGCGGGCGCGCGCTCGGCCCGGCCGGTGCGGACCAGCGCGAAGATCAGCAGGACCAGACCGGCGGTGGCGACGACCTCGGCGAGCAGGTGCGCCGCCGAGGCCCGATGCCGGATGGAGATCGACACGGCGGCCTGGTCGAACATCAGGTTGGCCAGCACCGCCCCCGCGACGCAGCCGGCGACCTGGGCCGGCAGGTAGCAGGCCGCGTCCCGGCGGGACAGGCCGCCGAAGGCCGCGTCGGCCAGGGAGACGACCGGGTTGAGGTGGCCACCGGAGACCGGCCCGACCATCAGGATGATCGCGAACAGGCCGGCGGCGGTCGCGGCGGCGTTCGCCAGCAGTTGCAGGCCGGTCTGGCCGGGGCTGAGCCGCTCGGCGGCGATGCCGGAGCCGACGACGAGGGCGGCGAGCAGCAGGCTGCCGACCGCTTCGGCGACCAGCCGCCGACCCAGCGGCGGCCGGTCGTCCGCGTCACCCGGAGCACCAGGGCCGCCCGGGGTGGTCGGGGTGGTCGGGGGCACCGTCAGCGGCTACCGGGTGCGGCCGGTTCGATCGTGAGCACCTCGGCGCCGGCGGCGGGGGCGCAGTCTGTGGCCGGCCCGCAGGCGCACGCCGACCCCGGACCGCTGCCCGGCTCCACGGTGCGCGGGATGGGCGCGGCGCCGTCGGGCACATCCGCGAGCACCGTGTAGATCTCCCAGGGGGCGCCGTCGGGGTCGTCGACCCACACCTTGTCCTGCACCGCGTAGCAGCAGGTGGTGTTCTCCTCCATCGCGGTGTCCAGCCCGGCGCCGGCCAGCCGGCCGGCGGCGGCGGTGACCTCCTTGGTCGTCTCCACCTCGACGCCGAGGTGGTTGAGCGCGCCCGCGACGCCGGCTCCACGGGCCTGGGGATTCTCGATCAGCACCAGCTTCAGCGGCGGGGTGTCGACCGCGAAGTTCGCGTACCCCGGCCGGCGCTTGGCCGGCGCCACTCCGAACAGCTTCTCGTAGAAGGTCACCGCCGCGTCCACGTCGGTCACGTTCAGTGCCAGCTGGACCCGCGCCATCACGGACCACCTCCATCCATCGATGCCCGTCTATGTCTTGCGGGCGAGGCAACCGTCCCACCAGACATAGACAGCCGTCAATAGGTAGGGGATGCTTGGCTCCATGGCGAGCACAGCTGATCTCCTGCCGCTGACCGCCGTCGGCGACACCGCGCACGCGGATCCGGACGGGCCGGCCGGTGTCACCGGCGCGCTCGGCGGCTGCTGCACCCCGCTGGCCCGCCAGCCCCTGTCGGCGGCCGACGCGGAACGCCTCGCCGCTGTCCTCAAGGCGATCGCCGTGCCGGCACGGCTGCGCCTGCTGTCGATGATCTACGCCCGCGAGGGCGGCGAGGCCTGCGTGTGCGAGCTGACCGAACCGCTCGGCCTGACCCAGCCCACCGTCAGCCACCACCTGAAGGTCCTCGTCGACGCCGGGCTGGTCAGCCGCGACAAGCGCGGTGTGTGGGCCTACTACCGCGCCGTCCCCAGCGCGCTCGCCACGCTCGGCGCGATCTTCACGCCGCCGGCGGACGGGAGCTGAGCGCCGCTCGGACGACCACCGCTGCGACGACCTCCGCTGCGACGACCGCGGCTTGGACGACCGCCGCGGCAACGGCCACCGCTGCCGACCACGGTGGTCGACGGCGGCGTCTCCCTCGGGCTCGGCTTCCACGGCACCGCCCGGGACACCGGGACAGCCACCACCGTCCACAAGGGCACCACCCGCTACCTGGAGGACGTCCGGGGCGAGCCGGCCCGGCGCGGTATCGACGTCACAGCAGCGCGCGGGCGTCCCGGACGACGCCCTCCATGCCACGGCGGGCCGCGTGCTCGGCGATGCCGTGCAGCTCGGCCGGGTCGACCGGCTCACCGGCCTGCACGGCAAGCTGGGCGGCCAGCAGACGGCAGCGCAGCAGGGCACCGACGCCGTGGGAGCGGGCGGCCACCTCCGTCGCGGTCCGCAGGTACGCCCGCGCACCCTGAAGATCACCAGCCAGGGCGGCAAGCCGGGCGAGACCAAGCGCCACCGGCCCAACCATCCCGCACTGGCCGACATTGGCGACGCAGTGCGCAACCGGAGCCAGCCTGGCGGCAAGCGCGTCGACATGCTCGCGCAGGCCACGGTCGGCGACAGCATGCGCCAGCATCGTCAGCCGGCCGTGCGTGGTCCAGGTGACCGGCTCGGGCCGGGCGAGCTCGGCCGCGATCAGCTCGTCGGCCTCCGGCGCGCCCCGGGCGACGGCGATGAGCGCCGCAGCCCACGGCACGAACGGGCTCATCGGCAGCAGCTCATCCGGTCGGTCCAGCCGGCCCTGCTCCCAGCGCAGGGTCAGCAGCGCCACGTGGTAGACGCCGCTCTGGTACAGCTCGGTCTCCCGGTGCAGCTGGAAGGCGTGGCGGAAGATGGCCTCCGCGGCGGTCAGGTCGTCGTCCCGCCACAGCGCCAGCGAGCCCTGCGCCCACCGGAACTGCACCCGGCTCGCCGGCAGCCGCAGCAGGTCGCTGCCGAACGCGCCGAGGCGGGCGTGCTCGACGGCCTCGGGGTCGCCCAGCGCCGTCTTCGCGAGGTAGAGCAGACCATGGACGATCACCTCGTCGATCCGGGCGCTGGTGTGCGGCACCGCGGCGAGCCGGGTGAGCAGCTCGACGGTCTCGGCGGCCCGTTCGGCGATCCCGGAGAACGCCAGCGCCCGGCCGAGCAGGGCGTCGGCAAGCGCCTCGTCATCGCCGAGCCGTTCGGCCAGCTCGATCGCCCGGCGGCTGAGCAGGTCGGGCACCGAGGCGTCCGGGTCGTAGCAGCTGCCGACGGCGAGCGCCGACAGCACGCGGACATGCGCGACCGGGTCGGCGGCGACGAGCGGCTCCAGGCCGGCGAGGCGGGCCAGCAGGGGCGCCGGGTCGTCGCCGTAGACGGCCCACGGCCAGGAGCCGGTCGTCCGCAGCAGGGCGGCGGCGAGCCGGCCGGCCGAGTCCAGCCGGCCGCGGCGCAGCGCGTCGAGCAGGCCGGCGTCGACCACGTCGAGCAGGGTCTGCCCCCGCCCGGCCCGGGCGAGCGCGGTGACCCGCGCGACGACCAGCTCGTCCCGGTCGACGTGAAGGTCAAGACCGGGATCGCCGGGGTTCTGGTCGAGCACGTCGAGCGCCTGCCCCCACCAGTGCGCCGCCGTCTCGGACTGCCACTGGCGCTCCGCGTCGAGCGCGGCGGCACGGCAGGCGTCGAACACGTCGGCGGCGTCGGCGAGCGGCGCGGCTGCGACGAGGTGGGCGGCCCGCCGGGCGGGCGTCTCACCGCCCGCCGCCGCTCCCAGCGCCTCGGCGACCCGCAGGTGCAGCCGCTGGCGGCGCAGGCTGGATGTCCCGGCCAGGACCTCGTCGCGCAGCAGCGCGTGCGCGAACACGTAGCGTCCGGTGCCGGCGGCCTGGACGATCAGATGCTCGTCCGCTGCCTCGTCCAGCAGGTCGGCGAGCTCGTCCCGATCCAGTCGGGTGACCCTGCCGAGCAGGTCGATGTCCAGGGTGTCGCCGATGACGGCCGCCGCCCGCAGCACCTGGAGCACCACCGGGTCCAGCCCGGCCAGCCGCTGCCCGAGCACCGAGCGCACGGCGACGGGAATCCGGCCGCCGGCGCGCTCCCGCGCCGGAAGCCGGGCGTACTCGCAGACGAAGAAGGGGTTCCCGCCGGTGCGGACGGCGAGCTCGGCGGCCTCGGCGGCGTCGATCGCCTGCCCGCTGATCCGGCTGACCAGCTCCGACACCTCGTCCTCGGTGAGCGGCGGGACGGTCAGATGGCGGGATCCTGGCCGGCGGGCCGCGGCGGCGAGCAGCCGGTCGAGCTCGGGCCGCCCGGACCCGTCCCTGGCGGTCGCGACGACGGCGAGGCCGGGAAGCGTCCCCGCGTCGGCCAGATGGGTGAGGAGCCGCAGCGACGCGCCGTCCGCCCAGTGCACGTCCTCGGCCACCAGCAGCAGGGGACGGGTCCGCGCCGCGGCGGACAGCATCGCGAGCACCCGGTCGTAGACGACGAACCGCGCCGCGTCGGCGTCTACGCCGCTCGGCGGGGTCAGCACGTCGTCCGGGTCGGCGCCCAGGTCCCGCAGCAGCTGGCGCACCGGCCACCACGGCGGAACCGCGTCGTCAGGGCATCCGATGCGGGAGACGGCCCCGCCGTCCCGCTGCCAGCTCGCCGCGGCCTCCTCGGCGAGCCGGCTCTTGCCGATCCCCGCCGGGCCGGACAGCACGACCCACCGGCTCGACCCCGCCATCGCCTCGGCCAGCACCGACTCCAGCGCGGCGATCTCCCGGCCCCGCCCGACCAGGTCCCCGCGCGCCGACGCCGCCCGTGACGCCGGCCTCGAAGTCCGCCCCGCAGTCGACCCCGACCCCGCGGTCGGCGCGTCCAGCACCGGTGCGTCCCTGGACACAGCGGCGGATGCCGCGGGCGAGGTTGCGGGGGAGGTCACCGTACCCGTGACAGCGGTCACGCCGGCCGTGGCTCGGGCGGCGGGCCAGGATTCCAGCTCGGGGTCCTGGCGCAGGATCGCGCCCTGCAGGTCCCGGAGCGCCGGACCGACGTCGAGTCCCAGCTCCTCGCCCATCCGGTGGGTCTGCGCGCGGAACACCTCCAGCGCCTCGGCGGCGCGTCCCGCCCGGTACAGCGCGACCATGTGCAGCCAGCAGGCCCGTTCCGCCAGCGGGGCGTCGAGCAGCAACTGGCGGGAGCGCAGCACAGCCGCGGTGACCCGGCCGGCGCCGAGCAGGCCGACGACCGCGTTCTGTGCGCACTGCGCCCACGCTTCGTCCAGTGCGCTCGCCGCCGCCCGCACCCAGGGCTCGTCGGCGAACTCGGCCAGCAGCGGTCCCCGGCGCAGGGCCTCCGCCCGCTCGGCGGCCAGGACGGCGGCCGGCCAGTCCCCGGCGTCCACGGCGGCCTGCGCCCGGTCGCACTCCCCCTCGAACAGCCGCAGGTCGATGTCGGACGGCGGGACGTCGGCGACATAGCCGGGGGTGCGGCGCACGATCGGCGAGGTGGCCCGCTCGTCGTCGCGCAGCAGCCGGCGGAGGTTGGAGATATGGGCGTGCAGGCTGGACAGCATGCTCGGCGGGTGCTCGTCGCCCCAGACCGCGTCGGCGAGGCGGTCGATCGAGACCACCCGGCCGGCGTCGAGCAGCAGCGCCGCGAGCACCGCGCGCTGCTTGGGCCCGCCCAGCTGGACCGGTCGCCCGTCCCGGATGACCTCGACCGGCCCGAACAGGCGGTAGAACGGCACGCCCCTCATGATGCCGGACGGCCCGCCACGGCCCGGCCCCCGCGGCGGTGCCATACCCGCGGTCGGGCCCGCGGCCGATCCGGCAGGCAAACCGGCGGCCGGACCAGCGGCTGGACCAGCATCCCGGATGCGAGTCAGGGCCGGGTCTGGACGAGGCCCGCGGCGGCGCGCACCGGGTGGGAGGCGGCCATCCTGACGCGCGGGTCGTAGCTGGCGCTGAGCGTGACGAGCCGGGACAGGGTGGCCGGGTCGTACCTGCGGGCGACCAGCGCCGGATCGCTGGTCGCGCCGAAGTTCGGCGTGGCGATGCCCCCCGACCACGGCTCCATCGCCGCCATGAGCTCGCCCGCGTGCCGGGCCGTTGCCTCGACGACCGGCGGCGCCGCGATGCCGATCGTCAACAGGGAGTAGGCAGCGTCGCGGTGGCAGACGGCGCTGGGCTGGCGGGGCTCGCGCGCCAGCGCCCCGCCGAGCAGCCGCAGCTCGACGATGACCTGCGGGCAGTCCGCCTGGGGGCCGGTCCGCGCGAGCAGGGTCCGCACCGCCGTGTCGGGCAGCTCCCGCAGCAGCACCGACTGCTCGTGCACCGGCATCGGGTCGACGGGGTCGGAGTGGATCATCCCGAGCGCGGGGAACGGCAGGACGTCCAGCCCGCCGAAGACGACCGGTGCCAGGCCGCGGATCGGGTCGATTGTCCGCTCGCCCTCGGACGGGTCGCCGACCCAGGCGAAGCGGACCGCGACGGTGCACCGGCCCGCCAGCGGCGGCGGCACCGCCGGCAGCGGGGGCAGGCGCAGGACCGCCACCGAGGTCGAGGCCTGCTCCGGCAGGGTCGCCGACCAGGTCTTCCAGGCGGACACGATCCGCTCCGCGTCGGCGCCGTCGAAGTAGAGGCAGCCGCCGTAGATCCGCGCGACGTCCAGCAGCTCGAACTCCACGGCGGTGACCACGCCCAGCGCACCCTTGCCGCCGCGCAGCGCCCAGAACAGCGCCGGGTTCTCCGTGGCGCTGGCCCGGCGCAGCTCCCCGTCGCCGGTGACGACGTCGAAGGCGGTCACGAGGTCGCTGCCGTAGCCGAAGGTCCGGGCCACCGGCGACAGCCCGCCCCCGGTCAGGTAGCCGACGACACCGACGTGCGGGGCGGAGCCGGCCAGGGCGCCGAGGCCGTGCTCGGCCGCGGCGTCGAGCACCTGCTGCCAGCGCACCCCGGCGCCGACCCGGGCCCGGCGGGCCACCGGGTCGATCGTGATCTCGTCGAGCCGCCCGGTGTGCACGAGCAGGCTCGGCCGGGTGTGGGCCAGCGCGCCGTGCCCGGTCGCCTGCACGACGACGTCGAGGTCGTGGGCGTCCGCGAACCGGACCGCCGCCTGGACGTCGGCGGCGTCGGCGACCGCCACGACGGCCACCGGCGAGGACGCCACGGCGACGTTCCACGGTGTGGCGGCCGCGGTGTAGGCGCCGGTGCCGGGCAGCAGGACCTGCCCGCCGATCCTGCCGGCCAGCTCGGCCAGGGCAAGGCCGAGGGACGGGTCCGGGGACGAGCCGGAGGATGCGCGGTCAGCAGCGTGGCCGGAAGCGAGGGTGGACATGGCGGCTCCATGAGATCCGTGTCGAACGGGAACGGGACCACCGTGCCGGCCCGGGCTTGGCCGCCACTTGCCGTGCACGCCGGCCAGCTTGCGCCGCGCTTGGAACGTTCCTTGGCCTCGGCCAACCATCCGCCTGGAACCACCGCCCCCGGCCAGCCACCAGCCGACGCA
>JADGHD010000237.1 GCA_019689615.1 Frankia sp.
CCGACCACCCAGCCACCCGCCGACCCGCCCGCGGGACGGGACTGATGGCCGTCACCGCGCGCGGCGGCGACCGCCGGTCGCTGCCGGTCCCGGACGGGCTGGACGGGCTGCGCCTGGACGCCGCGCTGGCCAGGATGTTCGGGCTGTCCCGGGCGGCGGCCTCGGCGCTGGTCGACGACGGCCTGGTCAGCGTGGACGGCCGGGCTCCCGGCCGGTCGGACCGGGTCCGCGGCGGCGCCTGGCTGGAGGTCGAGCTGCCGCCGCCACCCCGGCCGGTGACCGAGGTGGTGCCGACGCCGGTGGCGGGCCTGCGGGTGATCTACGACGACGACGACATCATCGTGGTCGACAAGCCGGTCGGCGTGGCCGCGCACCCGGCGCCCGGCTACACCGGCCCGACCGTGGTCGGCGCGCTCGCGGCGGCCGGCTACCGGATCGCCACCTCCGGCGCGGCCGAGCGGCAGGGCGTCGTGCACCGGCTCGACGTCGGGACCACCGGGGTGATGGTGGTCGCCAAGAGCGAACTGGCGTACATGGCGCTCAAGCGGGCGTTCCGGGAGCGGGAGGTCGACAAGCGCTACCGCGCGGTCGTCCAGGGCCACCCGGACCCGCTGCGCGGCACCGTGGACGCTCCCATCGACCGCCACCCCCGCAAGCCGGGGCTGTTCGCCGTCGTCGCCGGTGGCAAGCCCAGCGTCACCCACTACGACGCCGAAGAGGCGTTCCGGGCCGCGTCGCTGCTCACGATCCGGCTGGAGACCGGCCGCACCCACCAGATCCGGGTGCACATGGCGGCGTTGCGCCACCCCTGCGTCGGTGACCTGGCCTACGGCGCCGACCCGGTCCTCGCCGAGCGGCTCGGCCTGCGCCGCCAGTGGCTGCACGCGTTCGAGCTGTCGTTCGCCCACCCGGCCGACGGCCAGCCGGTGACGTTCACCAGCGAGGACCCGCCGGACCTGGCCGAGGCCCTGGAGCGGCTCCGGGCGATGTCGTGACGGGTGGTCCGGCGCGGCAGGGGACGGTGGCGTGAGCCGGCTGCCGCCGTCGATGGCCCGGCGCGCCCGCGTGGCCCGCGCGGCGGCGGGCTCGGCCGCCCACGCCGGCAGGCGGGCGGCGGTGCCCCGGCCCCGGGGCGGCGGCGCCCGGCGCGCCCCGGCGGCGGCCCGGGCCGGCCCGGCCCTCGACCGGCTCGACGACGCCGGCGTCCCGGCGTCCGCGCGGCTGCTGGCCGCGGGCGCCGAGCGGGCCGCCGCCGCCAGCCGGGCGGCGACGGGGCTGCTGTTGCGGGCGGCGACCAGGGCCCGGCTGCTCGTGCCAGCCGCCGGCGAGGCCGCCACGGCCACCCCGGATGCCGGCGCCACCGCGGCCGCCGGCACCGGCGCGCCCGGCGGCGGGCGGCCGGTGTGGGCCGGGCGCGCCGTGCTCGAGCGCGGCGCCCGTGTCGTCGTCCTCGGGCTGGTCGCGCTGATCGTGCTCGGCGCCACCGCGTCGCTGCTGCCCGGCTTCAACGAGCAGCTGCGCCCGGTGTCCGGCCCCTCGTCCTCCGCCGTCGGCGGCCAGCCGGCACCGGCGGAGGAGCCGGCGCCGGCGGCGCCCGGTGGCGACGAGCCGGGCATCACCGTCGGCCCCTACCCCGGCGACTCGCCCGAGCAGTACGCCGCCACCGCCGACCAGGTGCTGCGCCAGCTCGCCGAGGCGGCGCCGGACGCCGACCTGCTCGCCGTGGTCAGCCTGCGCGACTACCGGTCGCCGGCCGACCTGCACGCCATGCTGGCCACCTACCGGCTGACCGAGGTCTTCTACGCCGTGCCGGCCGCTGGCCAGGTGCACGCGGCGGACGTGCGCGACCCGGTGGCCGACGTGCTCGCCGCCTTCGACGCCAGCGCGGCCGACGCCGCGGCCAGGGCCGCCGCCGCGACCGACCCGGTGGACCGCACCAACGCCGAGACCGAGGCCGCCGCGCTGGGCAGCCGGTGCGCCTGCCTGTTCGCCGCGGTCGTGCGCGCCCCGGCCGCCCGGCTGCTGGAACTGCGGACCCGCCCGGAGGTCCGGGTGGTCGACCCGGCGCCGCCGGGCACCGTGCCGGGCAGCGCGACCTTCGTCCCACTGCTTCCGGAAACCCCCTGACCGCCTCGGGAAAGCCGCCCGGACTGCTTCGGGAAAGCGCCGGACTGCTTCCGGCCAGCCGCCCGGCGGGGGAGGATGGTTCCGGGCCTACAGGACAACGAGTGCTGACCGCCGCCGTTCGGCACACAGTGCCACTATCGGCCGTACCGTGGTGACCGTTGGGGTGGCCGGTCCGCCACACCGGCCGTCCCCACGGCTGACGACCGGCGAGGGATGAGGAGCCTTCGGTGAAGCTGGCGATGGGCACCCGGGAGGTGTTCGACGCGGAGAGCCTGCTCGAGGAATACCTGGGACCACGCAGGCGCGGGCTGCGCTACGCGTACCCGTACTACGACGGCCTGGTCACCAACGGCGATCCGGACACCCTGTGCACCGGCGACCTGCTGGCCCCGTGCCTGCTCGGGGTCACCGTCGACGTCGACCGGATGCACACGCTGACCGCGTTGATGCCGCTGCTGCAGCGGGCCCTGGACAAGCTCCCGCCGGGCATCGAGCTGATCGAGGCCGACGACGTGACCCTCGACCTGGTGGCCGCGCTCTACGACCCGCTGGACGACCCGGACGTCGCCGACCGGGACGTCAAGGGCTCGCTCATCGCCAAGGTGCTGCACCGCAAGCGCCCGGCGCTGGTCCCGCTGTTCGACTCGAAGGTGCGGATCTTCTACCAGCACGAGAACTGCGTCCCGCCGGCGCCCAAGGACGGCCGCTCGTGGCGGGAGTACATGAAGCTGCTGGTCCGCGCGATGCAGTACGACCTGCGGGAGAACGCCGACGAGTTCCGCCGGCTGGCGTCGGTGGTGCCGGCGGGCGGGCCGCCGATCACCCCGCTGCGGATGCTCGACATCGTCGTGTGGATGAGCAGCGCGGTCTGACCGGTGTGGCCCGCCGCCGAGCGGTGGCCGACACACGCGGGCTCGACCGCGTTCGCGTGCTGGAACAATAGGCCGGTGTACAGCTATGCCGTCCGCGGGCTGACCCGCCGCCACCGCGCCCCGGACCGGGTCGTCGTCGCCAACGACCGGATCGACCTGGACATCCCGGCCGGCGAGGTGTTCGGCATCCTCGGCCCGAACGGCGCCGGCAAGACCACGTTCGTCCGCCAGCTGATGGGGCTGCTGCGGCCGGACGAGGGCAGCATCGAGCTGTTCGGCCACGACGTGCTCGCCCGGCCGGACCTGCCGGCCCGGTTCGCCGCCTACCTCGGCCAGAGCGACCTGGCCCTCGCCGAGCTGCCGGTGGCCACCGCGGTGGAGACCACCGGGCGGATGCGTGGCCTGAGCCGGGCGGCGGCGAAGGCGGAGCGGGACGCGGTCCTCGACGAGCTGGGCCTGGCCGAGGCCGCCGGACAGCCGCTGGGGCGGCTGTCCGGCGGCCAGCGCCGGCTCGCCTGCGTGGCCGCCACCCTGGTCGGCGAGCGGCCGGTGCTGGTGCTCGACGAGCCGACGACCGGCCTCGACCCGCGGGCCCGCCGGGCGGTGTGGGCCGCGCTGCAGCGCCGCCGCGACTCCGCCGGGGTGACGGTGGTGCTGATCACACACAACGTGCTGGAGGCGGAGACGGTGCTCGACCGGGTCGCCGTGCTCGACGCCGGCCGGGTCATCGCCTGCGACACCCCGGGGCGGCTGAAGGCGATGGTGGACGCCGACGTCCGGCTCGACCTCGCCTGGCGCGCCGACCCGCCGGCCGACGACCCGACGGTACGGTTGCTGGGGCGGGACGCGGTCGTCACCGGCCGGCGCTGGACCGTGCGGATGCCGTCGGAGCGGGCCCGGGAGGCGCTCGCCCAGCTCACCACCGGCCCGGCGTTCGCGGCGCTCGACGACTTCAGCCTCGCCACGCCGTCGCTGGAGGACGTCTACCTCTGCCTCGGGGGGACGTCGCGTGACCTGGAGCGGACATGACGGAGGGGCGGTGAGCCGGTGACCGTGGTCCCTGCGACACGCGTCGAGGCCGGCACGGCCGCGGCGGCGGCGCAGCACCCCGCGGTGGCGGCGGTGCCGCCGGCGCCGCCCGGGCGGACCGCCTTCCTGCCGGCGCTCGGCGCCGTCTACCGCGGCCAGCTGTCCCGGGGCAGGGTCGCCCGGATGCCGCTGCTGTTCGTCGCCGCGCTGCAGTCGGTCGGGATCCTGGTGCTGCTGCGCGGCGTCGTCGACATCGACGACGCGACGGTCTGCGCCCAGGTGGTCGCCGGCAGCACCGTGCTGGTCGTCGCGTTCGTCGCGCTGAACCTGCTCGCCCAGCGGTTCGGCGAGCTGCGGGCGGCCGGGGCGTTGGACTACTACCTCACCCTGCCGATCCCGCGGACCGCCGTCGTGCTCGGCACCGCCGCCTCGTACGCGACGTTCGCCGTCCCCGGCGTGATCGTCACCGCGCTGTTCGGGGCGCTGCTCTACGGCCTGCCGCTGGGCGGGCTGTGGCTGCTGGCCCCGGTCTCGGTGCTGTCCGGCGCGTGCCTGGCGGGCCTGGGGGCTGCGGTGGGACTGCTGGCCCCGCGCCCGGAGCTGGCGACGGTGGCCGGACAGATCGGCATGAGCGTCGTGCTGTTCCTCGGCATCATCCCGCCCGACCGGCTGCCCGGGGCCAGCTGGGTGCTGCGGGACCTGCTGCCGAGCAGCTACGCCGTTGACGCGCTCACCGAGTCCTTCCGGCCGGACGCGAGCTGGGCGGCCGTCGGCGCCGACCTCGGGATCTGCGCACTGGTCGCCGTCGTGGCCCTGGCGGCCGCGACGGCGGCGCTGCGCCGAGCGGGCACCGCGTGAGCCGCTGGCCGCGCCGGCCGGCACCGCCGACCGGCGAGCAGACCAGGGCCGGCCGCTGGGCCGGGCTGGTCTGCCTGCTCACGCTGACGGTCATCGGGCCGCCGCTCGGCCTGCTGTGGGCGGCGGTGGCCCCGCGGCTCGACGTGCGGGCGGTGGTCGCCACCGGCAGCGAGACCGCGTTCGCCGCCCAGGCCGACATCGACGCCACCTTCGGGTTTCTCTGCCTGGGCGTCGGGGTCATCGCCGGGCTGGTGGCGCGCTGGCGGGCTTCGGACGCCGGGTGGCCGGTGCCGGTGGGCCTGGCCATCGGCGGGCTGGCCGCCTCGCTGCTCGCCGGCTGGGTCGGCCACGAGATCCGCTCGCCCGGCGTGCTGTCCCAGCTCCCCGCGAACGCGAACGAGCAGCTGGTGGACCTCGTGGACATGCGGGTCCGGTCCAGCGGGCTCTACCTGGTGCTGCCGGTGGCGGCGCTGGCGACGCTCGCGCTGTCGCTGTGGCTGACCACGGCGCTGGCGGCCCGCCGCCGCGGGCAGGCCAAGCCGCCCGACCAGCCGGGCTGGGGCGGCCCCGCCCGCGGGCCGGCCCCCGACGAGGTGTTCGCGCAGGCCTCCGCGTTCCGCCCGGTCGGCCCGCTGCCGCTCGGCGGGGTCCCGCCGGGGACGTTCCCGCCGGCGCACCAGCCGCCGCCCGGCAACGGGGCGCGGCCGGGCCCCGCGGCAGCGGACGGCACCGGCGGGGATGGCCAGCGCCTGCGCGGGCCGGCGGCCCCAGCGACGGGCGGTGGCGGTGGCGAGCCCGGGCAGCCCGCCGCCGAGGGCAGCGTCAGCCCACCTGGAACGAGCGGCGGGACAGCCCCGTCTGGTAGCCCGTGATCGTCGTGGTGACCGGCGCCGACGGGTCGGTCGCGGCGCCCAGGGTGATGAACAGCGGCACGAAGTGCTCGACGCTCGGGTGCGCGTACGGCATGCCGGGCGCCCTCGTCCGGTAGTCGGCGAGCGCGTCGACGTCGCCGCGGGCGAGGGCGTCGGCCGCCCAGGCGTCGAAGTCGCGCGACCATGCCGGCGTCGTGTCGTCGGCGAGCACGTCCCGCGACAGGAACGGCAGGCCGTGGGTCATGAACCCGGAGCCGATCACCAGGACTCCCTCGGCGCGCAGCGGCCGCAGCCGCCGGCCGAGCGACAGCAGCGTGCCCGGGTCGCCGGTCGGGATGGACAGCTGCAGCACCGGCACGTCGGCCAGCGGGTACATCGCCTTCAGCGGCACCCAGGCGCCGTGGTCGAGGCCGCGGTTGGGCTGCTCGTGCACCTTCGCCGGCCCGCCGAGGGCCGCGCGCGCCGCCTCGGCGAGCCAGCTCGCGTCCGGCGTCGGGTAGGCCAGCTCGTAGTAGCGGCGGGCGAGGCCGCCGAAGTCGTAGACCAGCGGGAGGTGCGCGCCGTGCCCGGACAGCCGCAGCGGCGCCGCCTCCCAGTGGGCGCTCACGATCAGGATCGCCCGCGGCCTGGGCATGGTCAGCGCCCACGCGTGCAGCTCGCGCAGCCACTGCGGGTCGTCGAACAGCAGCGGGCTGCCGTGGCTGACGAACAGCGCCGGCAGCGGGCCGTCCTCGGGCGCCCAGGACCGCTGCGCGCGGCTCGCCCGCGCCGCGTCGTCGACGAACGCGTCGAACGCGCCCGCTGGCACCGTGGGGAGCAGCAGGGACGTCATGATCGTCCTCCTGTGTTACCCGGCGGCCGGCGCCACTGCCGGCCACGACGCGACTCACCAGCATGCTCCCGCCCGCGGGCCCGCGGCTCGGGCTGTCACGGCCGTCACGTTGCCGACTCGCATACCGAAGGTGACCGATCTGGTGTGGTCCGTGCGGTCATGGCCCCGCAGCCGCGCCGGGGGGCTGGCCCACAGTCTCCTGTCCGTCGGTTGACAGCCGTTGGGTGCCGGGGGCTGGGGTGCGTCGCATCGCGGACTGTTAGGTTCCGATCAGTCCGGTGCACCCCCTACGCGCGCCCCCGGGCGCGTGGGGCGCGCGCGGGTGCGTTTGGATGGCGCCCGTCGTTGGTGGTTCGACGGGCGGGCATGGCGCGGCGGGAGGCGACAGCGTGGTAACCCAGTTCAGTCGAGGGCAGAAGAGCCAGCTGTCCGCGATCACGTCTGGCACCGACCTGTACATCGGGATCCAGATCAATGCGCCCGGGACCTGGGACATCTCCTGCTTCGGCCTGGACGCGGACGACCGGCTCTCGGATGACCGGTACTTCGTGTTCTTCAACCAGCCGAAGTCGCCAGAGGGCTCGATCCAGCTGCTGGGCGCCCAGTCCGGGGACACCGAGTCGTTCCGGGTGAACCTGAACACGGTGCCGCCGAACATCCACAAACTGTCGTTCTGCGCGGCCCTGGACGGCGCCGGCAGCGCGAGCACCATCTCCTCCGGCTACTTCCGGATCGTCGCCGGCGGCCAGGAGGTCATGCGCTACTCCTTCACCGGCGCGGACTTCTCCGCCGAGCGGGCGATCATGATCGGCGACCTCTACCGCAAGGGGGTGTGGCGGGTCGCCGCGAACGGGCAGGGCTTCCAGGGCGGGCTGGCCGAGCTGATCCGCTCCTACGG
>JADGHD010000238.1 GCA_019689615.1 Frankia sp.
GACCCAGCAAGCCTGACATCCCACCGCCCCCGCCGCCGCCATGGCACCCCGGCGCCGAATTGACAACGTCGCCCGTCACGGGCCCGCATCCGCGGTGGCAGCCGTCCATCTGCCCGACCTCGCCGGGGCAGCGGCCCGGCCTGGGCCGACGCGGGCCCACCTCGGTGGTATCACTCCCACGCTACGGCCCGCTGCCTGGCCAGTACCGGCCCGCGGCTGGTGCGGCGGTTGTGAAATCGCGCGCCTGAGCGACGGCATGCACGATCGCCATCAGCTCATCGGCAGCTGATCCTCAAGGACGTGGGCGCGCAACCCGAGCCGGCTGCTGGGGGCCGCGCCCGCTCGAGAGCCGAACGGGCGCGGTGTCCGGTGGGGGTACCGGGCGGGCCGCGCCCGCCCGGCTCGCGGTGGTGCTACTGGATTCCCGACCGGTGTTCGACCCAGGCACGGCCGGCGGCGGCGGCGCGGGCGCGGTGGTCACGGACATCGGCCGGTCCGAACCGGGCCTTGTACTCCCGGAACAGCGTCCACAGCGCGGCCAGTCCGGTGATCGCCCCCGATGGCGCGGAGTCCCAGGCGGGCAGGTCGGCGACCAGCGCCTCCGCGTCGCCCGGCGGGTGCCCGACCTCGATGAGGCGCGGCACGAGCATCGCGGCGTCGATCCACGGCGCGCCGACGCAGGCGAACGCCCAGTCGAGCACCTGCGGCCCCGACCGGGTCAGGAGCAGGTTGCCCGCGTGAAGGTCGTAGTGCAGCAGGCTGCCACCGGTGAAGGCATCCACGTCCAGGCCGCGGAGCGCCTCGACGTACAGATCGCGGCCGGGGAGCTCGACGTCGCCGCGGGCGAGAAGGCGGGTGGCCTTCTCGTGCAGACCGGCGATGTTTGCCGCGACGCCGGGCGCGTCCTGCCACGGGGACGGGGTCAGCGCCTTGGTGAGGTGGATGAGCGTGTCGACGACGGCGGGCAGGTCGGGCGATGCCGGGCTGAGGTCCGCCGGCCGGCCGTTGAGGTACGGGAAGACCAGCACCAGCCAGCCGTCGAGGTCGGCGGTCCACAGGAGCCGCGGCGCGGGCGCGTCGTTCGGCAAAGCGCTGTTGGCGTCCCTCTCGTTGACGTAGAGCCGGTGCGCCGGGCTGTCGACCGCGACCGCCTTGACGAAGACGTCTGCGGTGTCGGTGCTGAGCCGGCATGCCAGCCCCGGCATGAGCCCGCCGCCCAGGTCATCGACCGTGACCGGGCGGCCGAACACGGCCTGTACGGCG
Organism: Frankia sp.; assembly: GCA_019689615.1. GTDB lineage: Bacteria > Actinomycetota > Actinomycetes > Frankiales > Frankiaceae > Pseudofrankia. Next base: position 1,264 of record JADGHD010000238.1, read on the forward strand.
GTCCGCGTGGTGCCTGGCAGGTCGGTCCAGGTGAGTCGGGGCATGATCAGATCTCCTTGGGGTCGTCGTGGCAGCCCTGGTAGCACTGGCTGCACTGGGCGGCGACGACCCACAGGTCCGGGTCAACCTCGAACCCGGATCGGCGGATCAGCGCCACCGTAGCGCCCAGGTCGGCGACGTCGCCGGGCGCCTCGCGGGGGCCGTCGTCGGGGACGTGGTGCAGGAACCGGCCGGCGGTCTGCTCGCAGAACGCCGCGTAGTCCCGGGTGAACAACAGGAACGTGTGCCATCCCAGGTCGACCGTCGGCGATGGGCGGAGCTTGACGTCGAGGTTGGCGCCGCAGGTCGTGAGGAACACGAGCGCTTGGTCAACGATCCGCTCGGCGGCCTCGGCCACCTCCGGGTGGTCATGGGCCAGGCGGGCGGCGAGCCGACCGAACAACTCCGGTGTGACCAGGTCTCGGCCCAGTCGGGGCCGGGGGGCGGCCCGGGGGGGCCGGGCGCCGCCTGGGGGGGCCGCGCCCGCCCGGACGGCGTTGTCCGCCTGGCGGGCGCGGGCTTGTGGGGATGGGGCGGCGCGCGGCAGCTGAGCTGCCTGCCGGACGGTGCCGGGACCCAGGGCCCTTGGCCCGCGTCGTCGAGGACGGCCGCCCCCATTGGGGGTGGCTGGCTTGGGTCGCCTTCCGGGCGTCGGCGGGGCAGGGTGATCCGGGCGGTTCACGCCGACTCCTTCCCTGACACCGACTGCTGACGGTCCGGTTACCGTTTCGGCAATTCGATGACACACTGCGTCGGGGGCTGGCGACAGTGCGCGACAATCTGTTCCGGTTGTTGTTCCGCCTCCTGTTCCGCTTGGACGGAACAACCTGTTCCCGTCCGCCACCCGCACGGCGAAAGGGCACGCGAGGGTGAACGCTGGAAACGACGCGAAGGGGCTGCTCGCCGCACGGGTGAAATCACTCGCCCGGGATCGCGGAATGACGGTGGTGCAACTGGCCGAAGCGGCCTCCTACACCCGCCGGTACATGACCACGGTTCTGTCGGGCCGGACGGTGCCGTCATCCAAGGTGGTGACCACCCTTGACAAGGTGTTACGCGCCAACGGTGAGCTTGTAGCACTGCGTGAGAGGGCGGCGCGGGAACAACTGGCGCGTAGGCACGGCCTGCCGCTGCCCGAAGATGCGGGAAGCGGCAGTGGCCGGCCCCTTGTCTCGCAGACAGTGAGGGCGGAGGTTGGGCTCTGGGGAGGTGACCTGATGTCGGTTGACCGCCGGACGGTGCTGGGTGGCGGCGCGCTCGCCGCAGCTCTCGCCGCTGCCGCTGACACGTCGCGGGCTATGGCGACCGCCGACCCGGACCCGCTGACCATCGACGAACTTGAACAAGAAGTCGCGGCGATCTCAGGCCGGATGTTCGCCGTGCCGCACGCTGTCCTGTTCGCGTCGACGTTGCAGAGATGGGCGACCGTCGACCAGATGCTTGCCAGCCGGCTGACGTTGGCGACCCGGGCCCGGCTGACGCTGGCCGCCGGCTACCTGGCGTCTTACACAGCGTCGCTGGGTGGCTTTCTCGGGCAACCGCAGGTCAAACGCCGGTTCTTGGTGCTCGCTCGCCAGTACGCCGACGATACCGGCGACCCGTTGCTGATCGGCACCGTCGCTGGGGCCCAGTCGCGGGCCGCGCTCGCGCTCGGCCAATTCGCCAGGGCGGCCGACGTCGCGGGCGCGGCGATACCGACCGCCCACCCGTACGTCAAGGCGCGCCTCGCCGGCTACCAGGCTGAAGCGCTGGCCGCCGCCGGCCATCCGGACCGGGCCACCGACGCGCTTGCCACGATGCGCGCGAGCATGCCGAACCTGCCCTTGATGCCCGGGACGTCCCGATGGGATGCAGGCGAGGAGGCCACGTACGCGGCGATGACCTGCTACCGGATGGGCGATGCGCCAGGAGCCATCAGGAATGGCCTGGAAGCGCTGGATGCGATCGATGGGGACGACTTCCAAGGCGTCGGCCTGGCCCATATCTCGATCGCCTTCGGCAGGATTCTTGCCGACCGGCCCGACCCGGCCGCCGCTGCGGTCGAGGGCGGCCACGTCCTGGACATCATGCAGGTGACACCTGACGCGTCGCTCCTAGCCCGGGCGGAGGAGCTACGGGAGGCGCTACGCCCGTGGAACCCCGTACCGGAAGTGGCTACGTATGTGAGCCGGCTGGAGCGGCTGATAGCCGCCGAGGTGTAGGCCCGCTTGGCCGCGGGCTGGGCGAGTCGGCCGTGGCCTGGTCTACCGCCTCGCCGAGTCGGTGCAGCTCGTCCGCCAAGGCACGCGGATCGAGGTGAGGCGGGCGATCGACGTTGAGGGTCTGCCTTACGATCCAGCCGCACGGCCGCCACCTGTCACCCGAAGCCGTGACCCGTTGCGGCCGAAACCTGCGGAGGACGCGGGATTCGAACCCGCGAGGGGTTGCCCCCAACACGCTTTCCAAGCGTGCGCCCTAGGCCACTAGGCGAGTCCTCCGCCGATGAGGGTACTGGATGGATCGCGAACGTGGGCGGCCAGGTCCGGACGAACGGATCTTGGTCGCCCCACCGCGTCAAGATCGGTGCCTGATGGCTAGACTGCAGGGCAGACCCCTCGTGCGGCGTTACCTCGTGAACCTCCCCAGGGCCGGAAGGCAGCAAGGATAAGCGGGCTCTGGCGGGTGCGCGGGGGGTCCTTCGCGTCTGGGGCCGGCTGCGGCCTGGAGCCCGTGGAGGCAGGGTCTCGTCGCTACGGATGTTCGTCTTGCGGTGTGCGTGCCGGTTCGGCCGTTCCGAGCGTTTGAACGCGGTTGCCGCTGGCCGACGGCCGGCGGTCGGCCGGGTTGTGCGGGCCTTGCACGGTGCCGGGGCCGCCTGTCAGGGACTGCCGGGAGAAGACCGGCACGGGCTGGAATCGCGCGGGCACTCACAGGTGCGCCGTGACGAGCGGCGGGACGCCGTCGAGGCCGCGGTATCAACGGGCAGGACAAGTGTCGGCGAACGAGGCGACAATGGGCACTGCTGGCGGGCGGGTGGCGGCGGAAGTTGGACATGGTGGCTGCTCGCCGTGGCTGGACGCAGGTTCCGGTAACGGACCTTTGGGGTGTCCCGGTCGTGGTCTGGTGCCGGCGCTACGCGGATGGGCGGGGGCATGGCATGCTCTGGCGTCGTCGGGCGGTGGCGTCACGATGCCCGAGCCGTCACTCGCGGCGCGGGCGCCGCGACCGTCCGGTCATGGCGCCGGCAGGCCGTCGCCAGGTAGCACTTGACCGGTATTCGGAGGTTCGCAATGAAGCGTGTCGGCATCGTCGTGCTGCTGGTCGCCCTGGTCGGCGGCGGGTTCTTCCTCAAGCAGCGCAGGGGCAACAAGCAGGAGGCCTGAGCACCGCCAGATCGCCGGGATCCCGGCGATCTGCGGAGCGTAGCTGCTTCGAATAGTTCCGTAACATCCCAGCGACCGGGGCGAACCCGCTTCGGTCGGGATTCTTGATATTGAGGTGGCGGCGCGGTCTGCCGCCGACGTCCGCGCTGGCGCGCGCCTTGGCGACGGAAGGCTGCCGTTCGGCACCGACACGGTGACCGCGCCGGCCATCCTGCGTCCTGTCGCGCCGCGGTGGCCTTACCCGGACGAGCGATGGGTAGGTCCGGGCTTGGCATGCCGCGGGCGGGGACGCCGCGGCCGACCAACCCCGGGAGGACCGTGCACCGGTACGACGCGCAGATCGAGGAACTCGCCCGGGCGGTGATCGCCTACGCCGAGGACCGGCTGCGTCTTGACCCGGCGCCGCTTGACGGGCCGATGTCGCCAGCCGAGCTTGAAGCGCGGGTCGGCGAGACCATCACGCCCAAGGGCCTGGGCGCCGAGGCCCTGCGGCTCTTCGACGAGATCCTCTCGCGTGCCTGCGTCTCGACCGACCATCCCCGCTACCTGTCCTTCATCCCGGCCGCGCCGACCCGGGCGGCGGCACTGTTCGACCTGGTGGTCGGTGCCTCGTCGATCTACGCGGGCAGTTGGCTGGAGGGGGCCGGCGCGGTCTACGCGGAGAACCAGGCGTTGCGCTGGCTCGCCGAGCTTGCCGGGCTGCCGTCGACAGCCGGTGGCGTCTTCGTCCCCGGGGGCACGATTGGAAACCTTTCGGCGCTTGTGACGGCCCGGCACGCGGTTCAGGGGCGTCTTGCCAGCGGCAGCGACCGGTCTGCCCCGGTCACCCCCAGACCGGCCCGCTGGAGCTTCGTCTGCGGTCAGGAAGCTCATTCGTCGCTGTACCAGGCGGCGAGGGTGATGGACGTCGATGTCGTCGTGGTGCCGTCGGACGATGAGGGGCGGATGACCGGCCCGGCATTGGCGAAGACGCTCGACAATCTGCCGGCCGAGCAGCGGGCCGGCGTGTTCGCCGTCGTCGCGACCGCGGGTACCACGCAGTTCGGCACGGTCGACGATCTGCGTGGGCTGACCGAGGTCGCCCGGGAACGGTCGCTGTGGGTTCATGTCGATGGGGCATACGGCCTCGCCGCCCTGGCGGCGCCGTCCGCGCGCCATCTGTTCGACGGCCTGGAGCTGTCCGACTCGCTGATCGTTGACCCGCACAAGTGGCTGTTCGCCCCGTTCGACGCCTGTGCGCTGCTCTACCGGGACCCGTCGCTGGCTCGGATAGCCCACGCCCAGCACGCCGGCTACCTCGACGTACTCGAGGCGGTGGGCGGGTGGAACCCGGCGGACTACGCGATCGGCCTCTCTCGGCGGGCCCGCGGGCTGCCGTTCTGGTTCTCGCTCGCCGTACACGGCACCGAGGCGTACGCGAGTGCCGTTGAGGCGGCACTGTCCACCGCCACCGCCTGTGCCGCGCAGATCAGGAGCCGCCCGTACCTGGAGCTCATTCGGGAGCCGGAGCTGTCCGTCGTCGTGTTCCGCCGGATCGGCTGGAGTCGCGCGGACTATCACGCCTGGTCCGACCGGCTGCTCCGGGAAGGGATCGCTTTCGTGACCCCGACGGTCCACGAGGGCGAAACCCTGGCTCGCTTTGCCATCGTCTCCCCGCTGACGACTCCGAAGGACACCGAGCAGATCCTCGACACCATGCGCGGCGCCCCGGATTAGACAGGGGAGTGCCCCGGGGCCGCACGTCGTCGGACGGACCCGGGGCACCGGCGCGGATCGTGGCCTTATCGCCACTTCCGCTGGGATCCGCAGTGGCCCGGCGGCGTCGGCGGGTCGGCGGATCGTCGGGCTGCGTCAGCCGCTTGGCGCTGACTGACCAGCACCTTCTCAGTAGCCGACCGTGAACCTCTGGTTGATGTGCTTCGCCTTCTCGATCTCGTCGCAGATCGCGATGGCGAGGTCGTCGGCCGAAAGCGCCATGTTGCCTCGGCCGTCCATGACCGGCTGGTCCGTACCCGTGCGGTAGGTGTCGCGGCGGCGGCCGGGGGCCACGCTGACCGGAGGCGGGCAGATCACCGTCCACCGCACGTTCCGCGAGGACCGGTACACGTCCAGCGCCTCGGCCTGGCCGAGCGCGTCCTTGCGCATCCCGTTCGGGAACTCGGGGTCGTCCAGGATGCGCGCGCCCTTGCCGTCCTCGAGCGTGCCGCCGTGGCCGACGTGGATGATCCGCGGGCCGGAGTCGCCGATCTTGCTGACGGCGTCGACCAGCGAGCGGGCGGCGTTCGACCAGACCTTCTTGTCGTTGCCGCCGACAGCGACGACCACCGCGTCGGCGCCGTCGATGAGGCTGTACACGGAGTCGCGCGAGGTGACGTCACCAGCCGCCGCGTTGGCCTTCTTCGGCAGCTTATTGAGCTTCGCGTCGTCCCGCGCGACCGCGGTGACCTTGTGCCCGCGCTTGACGGCCTCGTTGACGATGGCGCCACCAATCTTGCCGCTAGCGCCGAACACCACAACCTTTGCCATTCCCGGTACCTCCTGGCTGGTGTGACGTGTTCACCGCCGGAAGCCGGCCCGGCCAATTATCCCGTCATTTATCGCCGCCGGCCCGCGCTCCGACAGAGCCATGGTCACGCATTGTTTTTCGTTCGCCACGACTATTGCACGCCCCCACGCCATCGCAACCCGGAGCCAGCCGCAATCCCCGCACTCCCAGCGCGTCCCCCCGATTTCCACTCACGCCACGCTCCCCGCCCTTCCTGTCCAGGGAACGAATTTTGGCGGGTTGGTCTCCAAAGAACGC
>JADGHD010000239.1 GCA_019689615.1 Frankia sp.
AGCGTGCCCCGCCCGCCCTGCGCCCGCATCAGGCAGTGCGCGCCGACCAGCGGGGCCAGCCGGCCGGCCACCTCCGACATCGGGGCGAGCAGCGGCAGCGACCGGTCGGGCAGCTCGACCGTCTCGTAGCCGATCGCGGTCACCTGGGCGTCGAGCAGCGCCCGTGTGCACCCCAGCGACGCCGCCAGGTGCAGGAAGGTGAACAGCACCAGCCCCGGCCGCAGCCGGTGGTACTCGGATGGCACCGGCTCCTTCACCTTGAGGACGAGGTCACCGGCCGCCCAGGTGTCGTCGGCCCCTTCGATGATCTTCGCACCGGCGGCGGCGTACTCCGCGTCCGTGATCATCGAGCCGAGCCCGGCGCCGGCCTCGACGAACACGTCGTGGCCGTGACGGGTCAGCTCCAGCACCCCCGCGGGGGTCAGGCCCACCCGGTGCTCCTGGTTCTTCACCTCTCGTGGGACCGCGATCCGCACTGCTGCCCCCTGCCCTGCTCGTGCCGGTGTCCGTACCCTGCCAACGCCCGAGGGCGCCACGGACGTTCGCAGACGCGGGAACCGTGGCAATGGCGATCGTACGCGACGGAAAGAGTCGTCCAATCGCCCGAGAGATGCTGGATCGGTAGCAATTTGCCCCAATCGGCGCTCCCGCCCGCGGCCGGCCCGGCCGGGGCCGCTCATGCGCGGCACCGGGCCGTCGGCGCGATCTGTGGCCCCAGCCACATGCCTGTGAGACAAACGTTCGCGCGCGCACTGGGCGAACGCCCAGGAACGGGCGAACACCCCGGGACCGCGCGTCATCGACGACCGAGGAGGCACGCCATGGCGCAGGACGGCCGGCCGCTGCGGGTTGTGCAGTGGACCACGGGCAAGGTGGCAAGCGAGGCCGTGAAGGGGGTCCTCGACCACCCGGGCCTCGAGCTGGTCGGCGCGTACGCGTTCAGCAAGGACAAGGTCGGCGAGGACGTGGGCACGCTGTGCCGGCTTGGGCGCACCCTCGGCGTCACCGCGACCGACGACATCGACGCGCTGATCGCGTTGCGGCCCGACTGCGTCGTCTACGCCCCGCTGCGCCCGGACCTCGACCACCTGACCCGGCTGCTGCGGGCCGGGATCAACGTGGTGTCCACGGCCGCGTTCATCACCGGGCGCTCCTACGGCGAGGCCGCCCGGGCCGCGCTCGACGAGGCGGCGAAGGCCGGCGCGGCCAGCCTGTACGGCGGCGGCATCAACCCCGGCTTCGCCGACCACCTGGCCACCGTCGCGACCGCGCCGTGCCGCGAGGTGCGCCACGTCCGGGTGACCGAGTCGTTCAACATCGGCATGTGGGCCGCCGACGCCAACCAGGACGAGCTCGGCTGGGGCCGGCCGGCCGGCGACCCGGGGCACGCCGACGACGTCCGCGCGGCCACCGCCGTGTTCGCCGACGCGGTCGAGTCGATCGCGGACCACCTGGGCCTGCCGGTCGACGACATCCGCTGCGAGGTCGACTTCGCGCACGCGGCCAGCGACGCCGACGTGCCCGGCCGCGACGTGCGCCGCGGCACCGTCGCCGGGCTGGACGTCCGCTGGATCGGGTCGGCCGGCGGCACCGACGTCGTCGAGGCGCACGTGCGCTGGACCGTCGCGGCCGACCTCGACCCGGCCTGGGAGGTCGCGAGCGCGTACCTGATCGAGGTGGCCGGGACCCCGCAGATCAGCCTGCGGCTGGACGTGCTGCCGGCCGACCTGGCCACCTTCACGCTCGACGACGCGCCGGCCCTCGGCTGGATGATCACGGCGATGCCGGTGGTGAACGCGATCCCGGCGGTCGTCGCCGCCCGCCCCGGCATCGTCACCCACGCCGACCTGACGCCCGTCGTCTCCCGGCTGGCCGGCGGGGGCAGGTAGGGTCCGGGCTCCCGGGCGCGCCACGGGGCGCCCGACACGTGCGGGCCGGCCGCCGGCAGGCTGCCGGCTAGGCGACGTCCGTGGCGGACAGCGGCCGGCCGGGCAGGGTGGTGCCGGGCGGCCGCGCCCGCAGGCCGTCGAAGACGATCCGCCACGCCCGGCTGTAGGCCATCTCCGCGGTCTCACCGGGCATCCGGTCCGCGGCGGGCGCCACCAGCAGCGAGAACAGATAGGTGACGTCGCCGGTGTCGACGTCGGGGCGCATCGAGCCCTCGCGCTGCGCCGCGTGCACCAGCTCGTCGATCACGTCGCGCAGCTCCTGGCGCACCTGGCTGATCTCGGGGTCACCGCTGAGAGCCGCCGCGGTGGCCGGCGAGAACATGCAGTGCACCCGTAGGGCGAGGCTGAGCTCGCGGGACGCGGTCAGGGTGTCCACGAGCGCGTCCCAGGCCCGCTCTCGGCCCGCGGCCGCCGCGCGGGCCCGGGCGAGCGTGGCCGCCATGCTGGTCCGGACGACCGCGCGGACGAGCGCCTCGCGGTCGGGGAAGTTGCGGTAGAGCGTGCCGACCCCGATCCCCGCCAGGCGGGCGATCTCCTCCATCGGCACGTCCGGGCCGTCGTCGGCGAACGCTCTGGTAGCGGTGGCGATGATCTGTTCGCGGTTGCGGCGGGCGTCCGCGCGTAACGGGGTCCTCGGCTGGGTCGGCATGTGCGGTGGCTCTCTTTCGGGATCGGCGGCTACCGGCTAATCGGAAGGATATCCTCCGCTTGCGCGCCAGAAGCGGAAGGAGATCTTCCGCTACGTCTCGGGCGCGCGTCGGCCCACTGTTCGGCAACAGGGCCGGCAGTCCACCGATGCCCGCAGCGAGGACATACATGGCTGACTCCACCCCGGCGGTTAGCACCAGGCCACCCAGGACGAGCGGGGCGGGCTCGCCCGCGCCGCCCGCGCCCAGGAGCGGCCCGCTGGTCCTGATCGTCGTCGGTCTCGGCGCGCTGATGGTCTCGATGGCCCAGGGCCTGCTGGTGCCGGTGCTGTCGGTGCTGCCGGCCGAGCTGAACACGACGGCCAGCAACGTCGAGTGGCTGCTGACCTCGACCCTGCTCGTCGCCGCGGTCGCCGTGCCGCTGCTCGGCCGGCTCGGCGACATGTTCGGCAAGCGGCGGCTGCTGCTGGTCGCCGTCGGCATGCTCACCATCGGCTCGTTGATCTGCGCGCTGACCAGCGACGTCGCGGTGATGATGGTGGGCAGGGCCATCCAGGGAGCGTCGGCCGCCGCCGTCCCGCTCGGGATCAGCCTGGCCGCCTCGCTGCTCCCACGGGAGAAGGCGGGCGTCGGCATCGCCGTCATCAGCGCGATGCTGGGCGTCGGCGGGGCGCTCAGCCTGCCGCTGGCCGGGCTGATCGCCGACAACACCGACTACCACGTGCTGTTCTGGGTCAGCGCTATCGGTGGTGCGGTGAGCGTCGTCAGCACGCTGGTCGTGGTGCCCGAGGCGCCGAGCCGGACCGGCGGCCGGGTCGACCTCGTCGGCGCCCTGCTGCTGAGCGCGGGCCTCGCGGCGCTGCTGCTGCCGCTCGCCGAGGCCGCGAACTGGGGCTGGGGCTCCGCCCGGGTGATCGGCCTGCTGGTGCTGTCCGTCGTGCTGCTGGGCACGCTGGTCCTGTTCGAGCTGCGGACCCGCGAACCGCTCGTCGACGTCGTGGCGCTGCGGCGCCGCCCGGTGATCCTTACGAACCTCGCGTCGGTGCTGTTCGGCTTCGCGATGTTCGCCTCCATGATCGGAACGGCGACGTACGTGCAGGCGCCCGAGGCGAGCGGCTACGGGTTCGGCACGTCGATGGTCGTCGGCGGCCTGTGCCTGCTGCCGAGCGGGCTGGCGATGCTGTTCCTCGCCCCGGTGTCCGCGCGGCTGGTCAGCCTGCTCGGCGGGGGCCGGACGCTGGCGATCGGTGCCGTCGTCGTCGCCATCGGCTGGGGCATGCGGATGGCGGTGACCGACTCGCTCTGGCAGATCATCGTCGGCACGACCGTGGTGGGCATCGGCACCGGCGTCGGCTACGCCGCCATGCCCTCGCTCATCAACACCCACACGCCGCCCGCGGAGATCGCCGCCGCGAACGGTCTGAACACCCTGGCCCGAGCCATCGGCAGCTCGTTGGCCAGCGCGATCGCCGGGGCCATCATGGTCGCCGATACCGTGTCCCTCGGCGGTCACGAGCTGCCCTCGCTCACCGCCTACCGGGAGCTGTTCGGCCTGTGCGCAGGGGCGGCGGTGCTGGCCGCGCTGGCCGCGCTGGCGATCCCGGGCTCGCTCCGCCGGCGCGAGCCCACCCGGCAGGCCGCGGCGCTGGGCTGACCGCGGGCCGCCGCCCCGCCCGTGCCGCCCGGAGGACTGGAATGCGCCTGGTCATCGACAGTGACGGTGGGATCGACGACGCCGCTGCCATCACCTGGCTGTGCAGCCGGCCCGAGGTGGAGCTGGCGGCGGTGACCGCCGTCGGCGGCAACGTCGACGTCCGGCGGGCGGCCCGCAACCTGCGGGTGGTCCTCGAGGCGGCCGGGCGGCCGGACGTCCCGGTCTACGTCGGCGCCGAGCCCACCGGCCCCGCGCCGCCCATCCCGCGGCCGGTGTTCATCCACGGCGAGGACGGCCTGGGCGACGTCGGCTTCCCCGACCCGCGCCGCGGGGCCGACGAGGACACCCCGGCGGTGGAGGTCCTCGTCCGGGAGATGCGCCGCGGGGCGGCGCTGCTCACGCTCGGGCCGCTGACCAACCTGGCGGCGGCGGTCCGGGCGGACGAGGGCGCGGCCCGGGCGGCGAGCGGGTGGACGATGATGGGCGGCAGCGCCCGGGCCGGCGGAAACGCCCGCCCGGCCGCCGAGGCCAACGTCGGCAACGACCCGCTCGCGGCGGCCACGGCGATGTCCGCGCCGTGGGCCGTGCCGCCGGTGATGGTCGGGCTGGACGTGACCCTGCGGGCGACGCTGCGGGATGCCGAGTTCTCCGCGCTCGCCGCCGGCCGCACGCCCGCCGCCGAGTTCCTCTACCGGCCGCTGTCGTTCTACCGGCGCGCCGCCGGCTCGCTGGCCGCGCCGGGCGAGACGCCGTGCCACGACCTGCTCGCGGCGATGGCGGCCGTGCGGCCGGAGATCCTCGGCGTGGAGGTGCTGCCGGTCGAGGTGGACACCGGCGGCAGCGCCGCCTGGGGGGCGACCGTCGTCGACCTGCGCGAGCTGGCGTGGCGCCGGCTGGCACCGAGCGCCCCGCGCGGACGCGGCCCCGACGGCAACGCCGCCGGGACGGGCGCCCCGGTCGCGGTGGGGCTGGAGGTCGACGTGGACTACTTCCGCGCCGCCGTGCGCGAGCTCGCCGGCGAGCATGGCCGGCCAGCCTGACGCGACCTGACCAGCCGGAATGCCCCGATCATGGCGGGAACGCCCGGCCAGGCGTGGAGAATCAGCGCATGGACGCTGACGCCTCCGCGCGCGCCATCGACGCCGTCCAACGGACCAGGGCCGGCTCCGCGCTAGCCCCGGGCGAGATCGAGCGGCTCGTGGCGGACTTCGTGGCCGGACGGATCCCCGACTACCAGATGGCCGCGTGGCTGGCGACGGTGGCCTGCCGCGGCCTGTCCCGGCCCGAGATCGTGGCCCTCACCCGCGCCTACGTGGCCGGCGGCGAGACGCTCGACTTCTCCTCGTCCGGCCGGGTGGTGCTCGACAAGCACAGCACCGGCGGCGTCGGCGACACGGTCAGCCTGGTCGTGGTGCCGCTGGTCGCGGCGTGCGGGGTGGCGGTTGCCAAGATGAGCGGCCGCGGCCTGGGCATCACCGGCGGCACGGTCGACAAGCTGGAGTCCATCCGCGGCCTGCGCCCCGAGGTCGACGCCGCCGAGATCTACCGGCTGGTCGACGAGGTCGGGATGGTGATCACCGGCCAGAGCGCCCGGCTCACCCCAGGCGACCGGGTGACCTACGCGCTGCGCGACGTCACCGGCACCGTGGACAGCATCCCGCTGATCGCGGCCAGCATCGTCAGCAAGAAGATCGCGGTCGGCGCGCACGGCGTGCTGTTCGACGTGAAGACGGGCTCGGGCGCGCTGCTGCCCGAGCGGGAGCGCGCCCTGGAGCTGGCCCGGCTGATGGTCGAGGTCGCCTCCGACGCCGGCCTGCGCTGCCGGGCCGTGCTCACCGACATGAGCCAGCCGCTCGGGTACGCGGTCGGCAACGCGCTGGAGGTGCGGGAGGCCCTCGACGTGCTGCGGGGCGAGGTGGTGCCCGGGCTGACGGAGCTCGCCAGCACGATCGCCGCGCTGATGCTGCGCAGCGCCGATCCGCAGCTCACGCCCGAGGCGGCCGAGAAGCGGGTGGCCGCGGCCCTGGCCGCCGGCGATGGCTACGAGCGGTTCCTGCGCTGGGCGGTGGCGCAGGGCGCCGAGCCCGACGCGCTGGAGCAGCCGGGCGGGCTGCCCACCGCCGACCACCAGGAGGTCGTCGTCGCCGACCGCGCCGGCCACGTCCACGAGGTCGACCCGCGCGCCATCGGCAGCGCCGCGGTGCGGGTCGGCGCCGGCCGGCTCGTCAAGGGCGCGCCGCTGGACTACGCGGCCGGGGTGGTGCTGCGCCGCCGCGTCGGTGACCGCGTCGAGCCCGGCGAGCCGCTGGCGGTCATCCACCACCGCGACGGCGTCGAGCCGCCCACCGCCGCGGTCCGGGCGGCGTTCGAGATCGGCGAGGACGTGCCGGCGAGCCGCCCGGTCGTCCTCGAGGTCATCTGAGTGGTGGGCGCGGGCCGGTTCGTCGTCGTCGGCGCCTTCCACGCCGACTGCCTGATCGCCACCCCGCGACTGCCGGACTGGGGTGACGACCTGCGCGCCGGGTCGATCCGCACGGTGCCTGGCGGCAAGGGCCTCAACCAGGCCGTCACCCTGGCCCGCGCCGGCGCCGAGGTGGCCGCGGTCGGCGTGCTCGGCGCCGACCCGCTGGGGGCGTCGCTGGCCGCGACCCTGGCCGCCGATGGCATCGACGTGACCACGCTGACCAGGCACCCAACCGCGCCGACCCCGCTGTGCCTGGTGTTCACCGCCCCCGACGGCCGCAACGCCTTCGTCTGGCATCTGCCCGACGAGCTGGCCACGACGGACGAGGTCGTCGCCGCCGCCGCGCGGGCGGTCCGCGGCGCCGACGCCGTCCTGCTCACCTTCGAGGCCCCCGACCCGCTCAACCGCGTCGCCGAACTGGCCAGGGCCGCAGGCGCGCGCGTCATCGTCAACCCCGCCCCGCGCCCCGCCGACCGCGCCGACTACGACGCCGTCCGCTGGGACCTCGTCGACATCCTCATCCCGAACGAGGCCGAGGCCCGCGCCCTGCTACCCGACGGCCACCCCGGGCGCGACGCCCCCGCCGAGCAGTTGGCCGAGGCCGTGGCCCAGGCCCTGGCCATCCCCCTGGTCTGCGTGACCCTCGGCGACCGCGGCTGCACCGTCTTTGACGGCACCCGCACCAACGTCTACCCCGCCCCCCCCCGGGGGGTTTAGCCCACGCCCAGCCCCCCCGCCAAGCC
>JADGHD010000240.1 GCA_019689615.1 Frankia sp.
CTGGCGGATCGCGTGGTCGCGGTCGGTGGCGGTCTCGGCGAGCCGGACCGCTGCCGGTTCGAGCAGGGCGGGGCCCGCCGGGGCGGTGACCGCCGGCCCGGGCAGGCCGGCGGTCACCTCACCCGCGGGGGTGCGTTCAGACATCGATCGACCCTCGGTCCTTGACGGCGGCGACCAGCCGGGTGACGGCCGGGTCGCCGAGGAAGACCTGGACGGCGACGATCGGCTTGTCCGGGTTGCCGGAACGAACCCGGTCGGCGAGTCCGGCGTGGCAGACGATGACGTCGGCGTCGGCGGGCACGGACGCCACCGGCGAGTGCTCGACGGTCACCCCCGCCTTGCGCAGCTGCTTGCGCAGCTGGCTGGCCAGCATCACGCTGCTGCCCATCCCGGCGTCGCAGGCGACCACGATCTTGCGAATCTCGGCCGCGTTGATGGTTGCCATCTCCTATGCCTCCGATCCGGCTGGACGAGGGGCTGGGCCCGCCTTCGGCAGGCCGGGCGTGCTGTCCGTCGTGCTCGGGCTCTGCGCGCTCGCATGACTGACCGCGCCGTCCGCGCCGGCCGAGACCGGGGCGGACGCCGAGGACGCGCCGACGTCCGCGGTGACGCCGCTCGCGCCGCCTTCGTCGGGTTCGGGTTGGTCCTTCTCCAGCCGGCCGAAGCCGAGCAGGACCGAGCCGACCAGGAACGACACGCCGGCCGAGATGGCGATACCGGCGAGAACCCCGAGATGGTTGCCGCGCGGGGTGACCGACATGTAGGCGAAGATGCTGCCGGGCGACGGCGTGGACACCAGGCCGACGTCGGCCGCGAGGAAGACGAGGATTCCGGACCCGCCACCGGCGATGGCGGCCAGGATCATCCGCGGCTTCATCAGGATGTACGGGAAGTAGATCTCGTGGATCCCGCCGAGGAAGTGGATGATCGCGGCGGCGGGAACGGTCGGGCGCAGCAGGCGCGGCCCGAACAGGAAGTACGCGAGCAGGACGCCGAGGCCGGGACCGGGGTTGGTCTCCAGCATGAACAGGATGGACTTGCCGGTCTCGACGGATTCGGCGACGCCGAGCGGGCCGAGCACGCCGTGGTTGATGGCGTTGTTGAGGAAGAGCACCTTGGCCGGCTCGATGATGACCGACGCGATCGGCAGGATGTCGTTGTCGACCAGCCATTCGACGCCCTCGCCGAGGGCCTCGGTCACGTTGCTGACGACCGGCCCGATCACCCACCGGCCGAGGACGGCCATGCCCATGCCGAGGATGCCCAGCGAGAAGTTCTCCACCAGCATCTCGAACCCGGGCCGGATGCGGTCGTTCGTCAGCCGGTCGAACTGCTTGAGCACGAACGCGGCCAGCGGGCCGATCAGCATGGCGCCGAGGAACATCGGGATGTCGGAGCCGACGATGATGCCCATGGTGGCGACGGCGCCGATCACCGCGCCGCGCTGGCCGTGCACCGTCCGGCCGCCGGTGTAGCCGATGAGGATCGGCAGCAGGTAGGTGATGGTCGGGTTGACCAGTTCGGCGAGCTCCTCGTTCGGGAGCCAGCCGGTCTCGATGAACAGTGCCGTGATCAGGCCCCAGGCGATGAACGCGCCGATGTTGGGCATGACCATTCCGGCCAGGAAGGCGCCGAATTTCTGGACCGTGGCGCGTAATCCGGTCCCGTGGACGGGTGGTGTGTAGCTCTCTGCCATGGGGGCCTCCCTTGACCCGGTGCGACAGCTGATCCCGGTGATGGGTGGAGGGGTGGGGTGAGACGGAAAGGGAGTGGGAGACGCGGGCCGAGGGAGCCGGACAGGGGCACGGAATGGTCCGGCCCGCGGGTGCCGCCGTGCGGAATTCAGTGGGTCGAGCTCAGTGGACGGGCCCGGTCGGGCTTGTCATGGATCTGCACCGCCTCTCGGCGGATGTCGTCAGGGCCGGGCATCCCGCTGCCGGGCAGGCGCACGGCCGCGGCGGCCCAGGCCAGCGCCTCGCGCATGACCTCGGGCCCGGCGCCGTCGACTCCCCCGCCGCGGGACAGGAAGCCGGCGAGCATCGCGTCTCCGGCGCCGACGGCGCTGCGCGCCTGCTGGACCGGTGACTCGCCGACGAGCACCCCCTTGGCGTCGACGAGCACCGCTCCGTGCCGGCCGAGGCTGGCGAGCACCGTGCCGGCGCCCCAGTCGCGCAGCTGCTGGGCGGCGCCGATCACGTCGTCGATGGTCTCCAGCGGGGCACCGACCGCCTCGGCCAGCTCCTCCCGGTTCGGCTTCACCAGGTGCGGGCCGGCGGAGACCGCCGCGAGCAGCGCCGGGCCGCTGGTGTCCACGGCGACCCGGATGCCGGCCGCGGTGAACCGGCGGGCGAGCTGGGCGTAGACGTCCACCGGCACGCCGGGCGGCAGGCTCCCGCACATCGCGACCCAGTCCGCCTCGCCGGCGGCGTCCAGCACGATCTCGGCGACCGCCTCCAGGTCCGACGCCGACAGCGGCGCCCCGGGCTCGTTGATCTTCGTGACCGTGCCGTCGCCCTCGACCAGGGAGACGTTCGAGCGGGTCTGGCCGGACACCGGCACCGCGAGCACGGCCACCCCCGCGTGCTTGAGCAGCCGGATCAGCTGGTCGCCGTTCGCGCCGCCGCACGGGATCACGGCCAGCGACGGCACCCCGTTGGCCAGCAGGGCGCGGGTGACGTTGACCCCCTTCCCGCCGGGGTCGAGGTGCGCCGCCGACGCCCGGATCACCGATCCGCGGGTCAGCTCGGCGATCTCGATCGCCCGGTCCAGGCTGGGGTTGAGGGTCAGGGTCACGATCACGCGCGCACCACCCGGGGGCCGGCCGCCTCGATCTCCGCGCACAGCCCGTCGTCCAGGCCGGTGTCGGTGATCAGGACGTCGATGTCGGCGAGCGCGCCGAACCGGGCGAGGTAGTCGTTGCCCACCTTGGTGTGGTCGGCCAGCACCACGGCCCGGCGGGCAGCGGCGATCATGGCCTGCTTCACGGCGGCCTCGGCGATGTCCGGGGTGGTCAGGCCGCGCTCGGGCGATGCGCCGTTGGTACCCATGAAGGCCACGTCGACGTAGAGGTTGCGCAGCGGGCGCAGCGCCCAGTCGTCGACGGTGGCCAGGGTCTTCCCGCGCACCCGGCCGCCGAGCAGGATCACGTTCAGGTTCGGCCGGACGGCGAGCATCGTCGCCAGCGGCGGCGAGTTGACGATCACCGTGAGCTCGCGGTCCGGCGGCAGGACGGCGGCGAAGCGGCCGGTGGTGGTCCCCGCGTCGATGATGACCGCGCCGTCCTTCGGCAGCTCCGCGAGCGCCGCCTTGGCGATCCGCTCCTTCTCGGTGGTCATCACCGCGTCGCGGGCCGCGAGCGCCGGCTCGAAGCTCAGCCGCTCGACCGGGATCGCCCCGCCGTGCACCCGGCGGATGAGCCCGGACCGCTCCAGCACGGTGAGGTCCCGGCGCACGGTCTCGCTGGTGATGCCGAACGCCTCGGCAAGCGCCACGACGTCGACCCGACCGTCGGCGCGCGCCCGCCGCAGGATCTCCTGCTGCCGCTCCTCGGCATACATGATGTTGATTCACCGCCGTTTGATGTTGGTTTCGCAATGGTTTACGCCCGAATTCGTGCGTAGTCAACCCCTACAGCCAAGTACGAGGGGCGTGATCGGACATTCCGGGCAGGGCAGGCGGCCGGGACGGCCGGTGGGAACGGCGCTGTCCGGGCCGGCGGGCCGCAGGGCGGGCTGAGCCTGGGCGCTGTCCGGGCCGGCGGGCGCGGGCGGGTTCAGCCCGTCGGGCCGGCCGGGGCGGTGGTGGCGGGGTCGGCGCCGGCTGGCGGGGCGGAGACGTCGGGATAGGTGTCGACGTCGGTCGCCTTGAACGAGGCCCAGACCGTCATGCCGGGGGTCAGGCGCAGCTCGGCGACGGCCGCGGCGGTGACGTCGGCGAGCACCGGCGCGCTTGCCTCGATCGCGAGCCGGACCCGCCCGCCGAGGGGCTCCATCCCGGTCACCGTGCCGACGAGCGTGTTGCGGGCGCTGCCGTGTGGCTCGGTCAGGCCGACGACCACCGCGGACGGGCGCAGGGCGGCGAGGACGGGGCCGGCGACCGCGGTGTCGGCGATGGCGATCGCGCCGCCGTCGGGCAGGTGGACGGTTCCGGCGCGGGCCTCGCCGCGGTAGAGGTTCAGCCCGACCAGGCGGGCGACGTAGCTGGTCCTGGGCCGGCGGGCGACCTCGGCCGGCGGCCCCTGCTGCACGACCCGCCCGCTCTCGATGATCACGACGTCGTCGGCGAGCACCATCGCCTCCACCGGGTCGTGGGTGACCAGCACGGACGGCCCGGCGAAGTCGGTCAGGTGGCGGCGCAGGCCGGCGCGGACCGCGAGCCGGGTGGCCGCGTCCAGCGCGGCGAGCGGCTCGTCGAGCAGCAGCAGCCGGGGCTCACCGGCGAGCGCCCTGGCCAGGGCGACCCGCTGGGCCTGCCCGCCGGACAGCGCCCCGGGCCGCCGGCCAGCCAGCTCGGCCAGGCCGAACCGCTCCAGCCAGCGGCGGGCCTCCTGGCGGCTGGCCGCCCGCGACGCCCCGCGGCTGCGCGGCCCGAACGCCACGTTGTCCAGCGCCGACAGGTGCGGGAACAGCAGGTAGTCCTGGAAGACCATGCCGACCGCGCGGTGGCGGGCCGGCACGAGCACGCCGGCGGCCGGGTCGTCGACCACCCGCCCGGCGATGCTGATTTGGCCGGCGTCGATCGGCAGCAGCCCGGCCAGCGCCCGCAGCAGGGTGGTCTTGCCCGCGCCGTTCGGCCCGAGCAGCGCGGTGACCGTGCCCGGCGGCACCGTCAACGCCACGTCCAGCGTGAAGCCGCTCGGCCGCGCGACCATCACGTGCGCGCGCAGCGCCCGGTCACCGCCACCACCTTCGCCGCTGACGCCGCCGGCGCCGCCGGTCCTGGCGTCGTCGACGCCGCCGACGCCGGCCGGTCTCACAACGTCGCCCCTCCGGGGCGCAGCCACCGGTCCCGCAGCAGCGCCAGCACGGCCACGGCCACGGCCAGCAGCACCAGCGCGAGCGCGACCGCGGCGTCGGGGTCGCTCTCCAGGGCGAGGTAGACCGCCAGCGGCATGGTCTGGGTGGTGCCCGGGAAGCTCCCGGCGAACGTGATCGTGGCCCCGAACTCGCCGAGTGCCCGCGCCCAGCACAGCACGGCCCCGGCCGCGAGCGATGGCGCGATCATCGGCAGCGTGACCCGGCGGAAGGTGACCCAGCGGCTCGCCCCGAGGGTCGCGGCCGCCTCCTCGTACCGCTGGTCCGCCGACCGCAGCGCCCCCTCCACCGCGACGACGAGGAACGGCATCGCCACGAACGCCTCCGCCACGACCACGCCGGCCGTGGTGAACGGCAGGCTGATCCCGAACCAGGCGTCGAGGTAGCGCCCGACGATCCCGCGCCGGCCGAACGCGAGCAGCAGCGCGACGCCGCCCACCACCGGCGGCAGCACCAGCGGCACCGTGACCAGCGCCCGCAGCAGCGAGCGCCCCGGGACCGACCCCCTGGCCAGCAGCCACGCCAGCGGTACCCCGGCCAACAGGCACAGCAGGGTCGCCAGCGTCGCGCTGACCAGCGACAGCCGCAGCGCGTCCCGGGCGACCGGCTGGGCCAGCAGCGTGGGCAGCTCCCGCCAGGGCGCCCGAATCACCAGCCCGGCCAGCGGCAGCAGCAGGAACGCCGCCGCCACCAGCCCGGCGGCCGCGACGACCGGCGGGGTCCGCCCCGCCCGCGCCGACCGGCGGCCACGACGGCGGGCCGGCGCCACGGGTGGCTCGCCTGCCAGGGCGGCTGGCTCGCCGGCGGGGACGGCGACGGGCAGGCGGTCCCGGCTCGTCACGGCGCCGAGAACCCGGCCTCCGCCAGGACCGACTGGCCCACCTCGGACAGGACGAAGTCGACGAACGCCTGCGCGCCCTGCGGGTTCGGGGCGTCGGCGAGCGCGGCGATCGGGTAGGTGGTGGCCGCGTTCTGCTCGGCCGGGATCTCGATGCTGGTGACCTCCCCGGCGGCGGCACGCGCGTCGGTGACGTAGACGATGCCGGCGTCAACCTCGCCGAGCCGCACCGTGGTCAGGACCGCCTTGACATCGGCCCCGTAGGTGACCGGCCGCACGGACAGGCCGGCGCCGGACAGGATCCGCGCCGCGAGGTCGCCGCACGGGACCTGCTCCTCGCAGAGCGCCACCTTGACATCCGGGTTCGCCAGGTCCGCGAGCGAGGTGACGTCCGCGGGGTTGTCGGTCGGGACCACGATCGTCATTGTGTTCGCCGCGAACGCCTTGGGGGCGGCGGCGAGCCCCGCGTCCACGACCGTCTGCATGTTCCGGTCGCTGGCCGAGGCGAACACGTCGGCGGGCGCGCCGGAGGTGATCTGGGTCGCCAACGCCGAGCTCGCGCCGAAGCTGAACCGCACGGTCGCCCCGGGGTGCTCGGCCTCGAAGCGCTCGCCGAGCTCGGTGAACGGCTCGGTCAGCGACGCGGCGGCGAGCACCGTCACCGTCCCGGTCACCGCCGGGGCGCTCGAGGTGGCCGCCGGCGGTGCAGCCGTGGCGGTCGATGTCGACGAGGACGAGTCGGAACCGCAGCCGACCAGGGACACCCCCGCCAGCGCGCACACCGCCAGGACCGCCAACCGCCTGCCCACGACACGCCCCCTGCAGTCGGGCAGTCCCAAGCCGCCGGAGAGCCACGCCGGGCCAGGGACCGCGAAGTCAACCTTCAGCGCACCTTAGAGCACGAACATGCGGTATGTCCCACCGAATCGCACCGAACCTGCGGAAGTTCTCCTCCATCGGCGGGCGCGCCGCGAGCCTGGGAGGGCGCCGGCCGCCGGTCTCTCGCCGACTGCGCGGCGACGTTGCCAGCGCCCCGACCGGATCCGTAGCCTCGTGCCGGTCTGGCAAACACTGCCGCAGCCGCGGAGATGGGACGGGTCGTGCCGACGTTTCGGATCAGCGAGGCGGCACAGGTGCTGGGCGTCAGCGACGACACGGTGCGGCGCTGGGCGGAGATCGGCCGGCTGCCCACGATCCGCGACGCCACCGGCCGGCAGGCGGTCGACGGCGAGGTGCTCGCCCGGTTCGCCACCGAGCTCGCCACGGGCAACGAGCCGGCAGCCGGCAGTGCCGCGGTGGTCGCCGAGTCCGCCCGCAACCGCTTCCCCGGGATCGTGACCCGGGTCGTGCGCGACGGGGTGATGGCCCAGGTCGAGATCCAGGCCGGGCCGCACCGGATCGTGTCGCTGATGAGCCGCGAGGCCGCGGACGACCTCGGCCTGGCGCCCGGGATGCTCGCCGTCGGCGCGGTCAAGGCGACCAACGTCGTGATCGAGGTCCCCCAGCTACGGCGCTGACCACCCGCGCGCCGCGACGCCGGTTCCGGCGACACGCCGGCCGGCCGGCCG
>JADGHD010000241.1 GCA_019689615.1 Frankia sp.
CATATCGTCGGCTGCTTCAGTTGTGTATACGAGACCGGCCACGCCGGGTGGCGGGCCGGGCCGGAACGGGTTGCCGACTGGGAGCCCGGACCGCCGGTGGGGCGGCCCGGGCGAGCCAGCTCAGATCTCCCAGCTCAGATGTCGTAGTAGAGCTCGAACTCGTACGGGTGCGGCCGCAGCCGGATGGCGTCGACCTCGTTCGCCCGCTTGTACTCGAGCCAGGTCTCGATCAGGTCCGGCGTGAACACGTCGCCCTCGGTGAGGAAGTCGTGGTCCGCCTCGAGGTGGTTGAGCACCTCCTCCAGCGAGCCGGGAACCTGCGGAACGGCGGCGAGCTCGTCCGGCGGCAGCTCGTAGAGGTCCTTGTCGATCGGGTCCGGCGGCTCGATCTTGTTCTTGATGCCGTCGAGGCCGGCCATGAGCATGGCCGAGAACGCGAGATACGGGTTGCAGCTCGGGTCCGGCACCCGGAACTCGATGCGCTTGGCCTTGGGCGAGTCACCGGTGAGCGGGATCCGGCAGCAGGCCGAGCGGTTACGGGCGGAGTACACCAGGTTCACCGGCGCCTCGTAACCGGGCACCAGCCGCCGGTAGGAGTTCGTCGTCGGGTTGGTGAACGCCAGCAGCGCGGGCGCGTGGTGCAGCAGACCGCCGATGTAGTGCCGGGCGAGCTCGGACAGGCCGCCGTAGCCCTCGGCGCTGTAGAACAGCGGGCTGCCGTCCTTCCACAGGCTCTGGTGGCAGTGCATGCCGGACCCGTTGTCCTGGAACAGCGGCTTCGGCATGAAAGTGACCGTCCGGCCGCGCGAGCGCGCGACGTTCTTGATCACGTACTTGTAGAGCATCAGGTTGTCGGCGGTCTTGAGCAGCGTGTCGAAGCGGAAGTCGATTTCCGCCTGGCCGGCGGTGCCGACCTCGTGGTGCTGCATCTCGACCGTGATGCCGACCTCGATCAGCTTACGGACCATCTCCGAGCGCAGGTCCGTGAAATGGTCGGTCGGCGGGACCGGGAAGTAGCCGCCCTTGAACCGCGGCTTGTACCCGAGGTTGCCGCCATCCTCCTTGCGGGCGCTGTTCCAGGCGCCCTCGACGGAGTCGACCCGGTGCAGCGAGCCGTACGGCGTGTACTCGTACCGGATGTCGTCGAAGATGTAGAACTCCGCCTCCGGCCCGAAGAAGACCGTGTCGGCGACGCCGGAGCCGCGCAGGTACGCCTCTGCCTTGCGGGCGACGTTACGCGGGTCGCGGCTGTACTCCTCGCGCGTGATCGGGTCGTGGATGAAGAAGGTGAGCGCGAGCGTCGGGTGCTCGCGGAACGGGTCGACGAACGCGGTGCTCGGGTCGGGCAGCAGCAGCATGTCCGACTCGTGGATCGCCTGGAAGCCGCGGATCGACGAGCCGTCGAACATCAGGCCGTCCGTGAAGATGTCCTCGTTGAACACCTCCCTGGGAATCGTGAAGTGCTGCATGATCCCGGGGAGGTCGCAGAAGCGCACATCGATGAACTGGACATCATTGTCCCGGATATAACGCAGCACTTCCTCGGCATTCGTGAACATTCACCCTCCACCCGAGCGGCGCGGTTCCTGGGGCGACAGGATACCCATGTCAGGACCCGCCGGGTAACCTTCCAATGTTACGGCGGCGTGTCCAGGCTATTGCTGGGCAGTTTCGTCGGCCCGTTTCGTGACGGTGGGTGACGGTTGGGTGGCGGCTGGGGCCGGCGCATAAGCTTGCGCCGTGCGACGCGAGCTTGGTAGCTGGCTGGAGGGTCCCGGGCTGCCCCGGGACGGGACGCCGGGCGAGCGGCTCGGCCTGCCAGCCGCCGGGCCAGGCTCCATCGCCAGCTTCGGCGCCCGCATCGGCGCCTTCTTCGTCGACGCCGTGGTCGCGAACCTGCTCGCCGGCGTGCCGGCGCTGTTCGGCGTCGCCTACTCGTCCAACGTCCGCGGCCTGGTGGTGTGCGGGGCGTTCCTGCTGGTCGAGTTCGTCATGGTGAGCGTCACCGGCCAGACGATCGGCAAGCAGCTGTTCCGGATCCGGGTGGTCCGGGTGCGCGACCGCGGCCGGCAGGGCTGGCCGTGGATCGCGGTACGCACCCTGCTGCTGGCGCTGGTGATCCCGTTCTTCATGGTCGACCGCGACCACCGCGGCCTGCACGACCGGGCCTGCGGCACCGCGCTCGTCCGGGTCTGACCGCCGGCGTTCCGCCACTTCGGCGAGGCGCTGGGGCTGGCCTCGACCGCGGCCATGAGCGCCGCGGCTCTGGCGTGGTCCACGCGTGCCGGAGACGGCCGAGGACACGCGCCGGGGACAACCAGTGACGACGACGACCAAAGACAAGGCCGGCGGCGGGTCCGTGCGGTCCCGGACGCCGGCTGGAAGTCAGCGTGGGTCAGCGGATGCGGCCGCCGCGGGGGATGTTGCGCGGGATCGGGCCCTTCGGGATCGGCAGGGTCGAGCCGGTGACCGCCCGCAGCCGCTTGTGCAGCGCGTCGACCTGGCGGCGGCGCAGCACCCGGCGCTGGCGCAGCAGCGTCGACTGCAGCCTGGCCAGCGGCACCTCGCCCTCGCCGTTGCCGATGACGATGTCGATGATCGGCACATCGCCCGCCACCTTGCGGATCCGGCGGACCTCGTTGCCGAGCAGCTCGCGCGGCCCACGACCGCGCCCCTCGGCGATGATCACGACGCCGGCCCGGCAGACCACCCGGTGGACCACGTCCTGGTTGCGGTTCACGCCGACGGCCGGGGTCAGCCGCCAGTCGCCGCGCATCCGCTCGATGATGCCGGCGGCCGCGCCGGGCTTGCCCTCCATCTCGGCGTAGGCGGTGCGCTGCACCCGCCGGCTGAACACGTTCAGCGCGATCAGCAGGCCCAGCAGCACGGCGAGCGGGGCCCACAGCCACAGCGGGCCGACGAACACGCCGAGCAGGACGAGGATGGCGACCGGGATGACGAAGGCCGCCAGCATCAGCCAGGGCAGCCTGGGGTCGCGCTGCCTGGTGATCCGATAGACCGCCCGGATCTGGGCCAGCCGGGCCTTCGCGCCGGGCTTGTCGGCGGGGCTGGCGGAGGCCGGGCGTGAGTTACCCCCGCGCGCGCCGCGGGCCTGGGGCGGCGCCGCCTCCGCCGGCTTCTTCCTCAGTGCCATGGGGTGAGCCTACGGCGCGCGCCGGGGGGTGTGACGCCGAGGCGAGCGGGTCAGTGGGGGAGGGCGACCGCCTTGGGCGCGGTGTGGCCGGACAGCCCCACCCGCGCCGGCAGCGTGGCCACCGGGCGTGCGGTCCGCGCCGGCAGCACCCTCGCCCCGGCCGGTGGCGTGGCGCTGGCCGTTGGCGCGGTCACCGGCGCCGCGCCGAGCGCGTTCCCGTCCGCCCAGCGGTAGCCCGATGTCACGTGCAGGTCGGTGGCGGCCCGCCAGGCGTTGCGCCGGGCGGTGCGCTGGCCGCCGTGCGGCAGGATCAGCAGGGTGAGCTCTTCCAGGGTGTAGACCAGGGAGCGGAACACAGCGGGTAGGACCTCCCGACGCGGTTCGTCGTCCAGCGGCCTGCGCGATCGGGTCTCGGTTGGCGTGCTCTCGGGCAGGTCAGCGCCACCCTCGGGGATGCTGGCCAGCGGCCAGCGGGCAGCCCTCGGCCCAGCCCGTGACGGGAATCATGCGGCCGGTGACGGGGTGTCGCGTCGAGCCTAGCCCCGCGAGTGGCTGGTCACCAGTCGCATCCGCCTGGTGGCGTGGGTGTTTTCGGGCACACGGGTGACGACGCTCACCCAACCGGGTGACAACGAGCGGGTCAGCGGGTGGCGGCGCGGGCGGCGACGGCCTGCTCGTAGAGCCGGCCGGCGCGGTAGGACGAGCGGACGAGCGGGCCGGACAGCACCCCGGCGAAGCCCATCCGCTCGGCGCGCTCGCGCCAGGCGACGAACTCCTCCGGCTTCACCCAGCGCTCCACCGGGTGGTGGCGGGGGGTGGGCCGCAGGTACTGGGTGATGGTCACCAGGTCGCAGCCGGCGGCGCGCAGGTCGGCCAGCGCCTCCTCGACCTCGTCGTCGGTCTCGCCGAGGCCGAGGATCAGGTTCGACTTGGTCACCAGGCCGGCGTCGCGGGCCGCCGTGATCACGTCCAGCGAGCGCTGGTAGCGGAAGGCCGGCCGGATGCGCTTGAAGATCCGCGGAACCGTCTCCAGGTTGTGCGCGAGCACCTCGGGCGCCGCGCCGAACACCTCGCCCAGCTGGTCGGCCCGGCCGCCGAAGTCGGGGATGAGCACCTCGACCCCGGTGCCCGGGGAGGCGGCGTGCACCGCGCGCACGGTCTCGGCGTATAGCCAGGAACCGCCGTCGGGCAGGTCGTCCCGGGCGACCCCGGTGATGGTGGCGTAGCGCAGGCCCATCTTGCGGACCGACTCGGCCACCCGGCGCGGCTCGTCCCGGTCGAGCGGGGCCGGCCGGCCGGTGTCGATCTGGCAGAAGTCGCAGCGCCGGGAGCAGACGTCCCCGCCGACCAGGAAGGTCGCCTCCCGGTCCTCCCAGCACTCGTAGATGTTGGGGCAGCCGGCCTCCTGGCAGACCGTGTGCAGGCCCTCGGCCTGGACCAGGCTGCGCACGGCGGAGTACTCCGGGCCGGTGCGCAGCCGGGTGCGGATCCACGGCGGCTTGCGCTCGATCGGGGTCGCCGCGTTGCGGACCTCCAGCCGCAGCAGCGGGCGACCCTCCGGAGCCACGGCGCTCACGCGAACACCTCCGCGACGGGCCGGGCGGCGGGCAGCTGGCCCCCGCCGGAGAGGAACTCGGTCAGGTGAGCCACCACGTGGCGCTCGACGACGGGCCGGGCCTCGGCCACCTCGACGCGCCGGCCGAGCTCGCCGGACAGGCTGCCGGCGCCGGCGTCGGTGATCCCGCAGGGCACGAACCCGTTGAAGACCGACAGGTCGGGGCAGCAGTTCAGGGCGAAGCCGTGGTAGGCGACGCGACGGCGGACCCGGATGCCGATCGCCACGAGCTTGCGCTGCCCGTCCGTGGTCCAGACGCCGCTGCGCCCCTCCACCCGCCGCGTCGGCACGCCGAACTCGGCGCAGACCGCCATCAGCGCCGCCTCCAGCGCCCGGACGTAGGCGACGACGTCCAGCGGGCGGGGGAGCTCGACGATGGGGTAGCCGACCAGCTGCCCGGGGCCGTGCCAGGTGACCTTGCCGCCGCGGTCGACGTCGACGACCTCGGTGCCGTCGGTGGGGCGCTCCCAGTCCTCGGTGCGCCGGCCGGCGGTGTAGACGTCCGGGTGTTCCAGCAGGATCAGCGTGTCCTGCCCGGTGCCGTCTGCGCGGGCCTGCGCGAGCTCCCGCTGCAGGTCCCAGGCCTCGCGATACGGTACGACCGGCAGCTGCAGGACATCCACTCCTGTCAGGCTACTCCCGCTCGCGGCGCACCGGACGCGGTCGCGGCCGGGCGCCGCTCACCGTCGCGCGCCGGGGAGCAGCCGCGGCTCGACCCTCGTCTCCACGACGGCCCCGTCCGGGCCGCGCTCCACCCGCCAGGCGCTCGCGCCCGGCCGGTCGGCGACCGCCTCGACCAGCTCGGTGCCGCGGAAGTGCAGCCCGACCCCGTCGTCGGTGGCCCAGCCGGCGGGCAGCACGCCCTCGCCGACCAGCTTCTGGTAGAGCGGCCGGCGGCCGGGCTCGGAGTCGTAGTGCGGGGTGTTGCTGTGCGGCAGCAGGCCCAGCCCGTTGGTCACCGGGCGAAGCCGCGGGCCGAACGAGTCGGTGGTGCCGCCGGCGTGCCAGCACAGCGAGCCGGCTGACACGCCGGCCAGCACCACCCCGGACTCCCATGCCTCGGCGAGGATCTCGGGCAGGCCGTGGGTGCGCCAGACGGCGAGCAGGTTGGCCACGCTGCCGCCGCCGACCCAGATGACGTCCTGGCCCAGCAGGTGCGCCCGCACGTCGGGCACGCTCGGCATCGGGAACAGCGCCAGGTGGCTGACCTGCACGTCGGGGTGGTCACGGGCGAAGGCGGCGTAGCCGCGGGCGTAGGCAGCGGAGTCGTCGCCGAGCGCGGTCTCCATCAGGCACACCCGGGGCCGGGCGCCGTCGGCGGCGCGGGACAGCGCGATCGCGTGCTCGATCAGCGGGCCGACATGGGCCAGGCCGCGCTCGTCCACCCGGAAGCCGCCACTGGTCGCCAGGATGTTCACGGCGTCCTGTATAGCGTGCTGCTCGTCAGCAAGTTATCCACAACCGGCCAAACACTCCGGACGGGTCGCCCGGTTCGGCCTAGCGTGACCGCTCGTGGCGTTTATGCGCGGATTCGACGACGGTCCCGGCGACCCGCACGACCAGCCCCGTGCCGCAGAGCAGCCGGCGGGGCCGCACGGTGCCGAGAACCAGCGCGCGGCGGGTGACCCGCACGGTGCCGGTGACCCTCGCGGTGCCGGCGACGCCCGTCCCGGCGACCCGGACGGTGCCGCCGACGCGCGCGGGCCCGTGGACGCCGACGGCCCAGACAACGTCGACGCCGCCGCCGGGCCGCCGCGGGTGCCCGGGGTGCTCCTCGCCGGCCGCCCGGTGGCCGACGCCGGGGCCGGTGAGGTCTGGTCCGGCACGCTCGACGGCACGCCCTGCGTGGCGCGCTTCGTGCCGATGCCGGCCGAGGCCACCCGGCGGGTCGCCGAGTCCGCCACCGCCTGGCGGCTGGTCGAGCTGCGCCACCCCCACCTGGTGCCGGTGCTCGCGGTGCTGCCGGCGGCCGGTGGGCTCGCGGTGGTGACGGCCACCGTCCCCGACGCGGTGAGCCTGGCCCGGGTGCTGGCCGCGCGCGGCCGGCTGGAGCCTGGCGAGGTGGTCACCGTCGGGCTGCCGATGGCGCAGGCGCTGGCCGCCGCGCACGCCGCCGGTCTCGGTCACGGCGCGCTCACCCCGGCCGACGTGCTGCTGGAGCCGTCCGGCCGGCCGGTGCTCGCCGGCGTCGGGGTCGCAGCGCTCGCCGCGGCCGGCGAGAACGCGGGCCTCGGCGAGCCCGAGCGGGTGGTGGCGCCCACCACCGACGTCCACGACCTCGCCGACCTGCTGCTGACGACGATGGCCGAGGCGACCGGGCCGGAGGCGGCGGCGGTCGCGGTCGCGGTGGCGACGGCGCTGGTGGACGAGCCGGCGCGGCGGCCGAGCGCCGCGGAGCTGGCCGGCGCGCTCGCGCACAGCATCCTCCCGCGGCCGGTACGGCTGCCCACCCGGCCGTGGCCAGCGCCGACCTCCCTCCTGCCGCCGGCCACGCCGCCACCACCTCCGCCGGCGCCGCCGGAGCCGGCCGGTGGCGCCGCGCCGGCCGGCGGGCAGCTCGCCGGCCCGCCCGAGCCGCCCAGGGCCGAGCCCCGGCCGCCCGCGGCCGCGGCCGGGGTGGTGCGGGGCGGGGGGGGGGGGGGCGG
>JADGHD010000242.1 GCA_019689615.1 Frankia sp.
GTCCCCGGCCGTGGCCGCGCCCGCGGCCGACTCGCCGGGGCCACCGCCGTTCGCCGCGGCCCCGCTGACCGCCGCGGCCCCGCTGACCGCCGCTTCCTCGACCGGGTGCCCCTTGCGCCCGCGCTCCCCGCGCTTCGTCCTCGACACGTCCGCCATCACCGCTCCCTCGACCCAGCCGCGATCCCCCGCACCGGCGCCTGCGCCAGCGGCGGCCCCGCCGCCGCCCGCGGCGCCGCCGGCAGCCCACCCGGCGTCGGCACCCGGCCCGGCGCGGTGGGCCGGTTGGCCAGGAACCACTGCACGTACTGGCGCACGCCGTCCTGGAACGACGTGGTCGGCCGCCAGCCGAGCAGCCGGGCCGCCGTCTCGCCGGACACCTCCCGGCCGCGGTAGTCCCCCGGCCGCGCCGGGACGTGCTCGATCTCGACGTCCGGGAAGTGCCGCCGGACCGCCTCGGCCATGTCGAGCACGCTGACCCGCTCGGTGCCCTCCAGCGCGACCGTCTCGTTCGCGGCGGCCGGGTCCAGCGCCCGCACGTGCGCGTCGGCGAGGTCGCCCACGTAGACGTACCGGCGGTACTGCCGCCCGTCGCCGGCCACGGTGAGCGGCCGCCCGGTCGCCGCGTTGGCGACGAACTTCGCCAGGACCAGCTCGTCGCGCATGCCCGGGCCGTAGGGGATGCCGTAGCGCAGGATCGTGAACGCCAGCCCGTAGGTCTCCCGGTAGCTGTGCAGCAGCAGCTCGGCGGCCAGCTTCGTCGAGGTGTAGACGTGCCCGGCCCGGCCCAGCTCGATCTGCGCGGCCTCGGTCAGCGCCGCCTCCGGCTCGCCGTCGCCACCGCCGGGCGCCGCGCCGTAGACCCACACCGTGCTGGCGAACAGCACCCGGCCGACCCCGGTTCTCCGGGCGGCCTCGCACACGTTCCCCGTGCCCTCCACGTTCAGCCGGACGGTGCCGACCGGGTCGGCGAAGGCGACGTCGACGTTGGACATCCCGGCGATGTGGAAGACGGCCTCGCAGCCGGCGAGCGCGTCGGTGAGCGCCGGCAGGTCGAGCACGTCGACCGCCAGCCGGTCGGCGCACGGGTTCGCGGCGGCCACGTCCAGGTCGAGCACGCGGACCTCGTGCCCCGCGTCCAGCAGGTGGTCGACGACGTGGGTGCCGATGAAGCCGCAACCACCAGTAACCGCAACCAGCATTCGATGCTCCAGTCGGGAAGGCCACGCGGCGCGGGCCGCCTGCGGGGCGCGCGGGCCTAGCTGTCCAGCGTCAGCGAGCGCAGCGCGCCGGACAGCGCGCCCAGGACGTGGTCGGCCTCGGCCTCGGTCATGTCGCTGTGCAGCGGCAGGCAGATGTGGCGGCCGCACAGGTCCTCTGCCACCGGCAGCGGGCCGGCGGCGAAGCGCTCGAACACCGGCTGCTGGTGCAGCGGCGCCTCGTACACCTCGCCGGCCAGCGCGACGCCGTGCCGTTCCTTGAGCTCCTTGCGCAGCGACGAGCGGTCCAGCCCGGGGCGGGGCAGGACGACGTACTTGTAGTAGTTGCTGACGTTGCCGGCCGGGACCACCAGCCGGTCCAGCCCCGCCATGGCGTCGATCGCCGCGTCGTAGCGGGCGGCGACGCGGGCGCGATGCTCCAGGAACTCGGGCAGGTGCCGCAGGTGGACGAGCCCGGTGACCGCGTGCAGCTCGCTCATCCGCCAGGCGTAGCCGTCCCGGATGTGCACGTTGCCGAGGAACGACGCCTTGCCCTGGTCGCGGTACAGCAGCGCCTCGTCGCGCACCCGCTCGTCGGCGGTGACGATCATGCCGCCCTCGCCGCTGGTGATGACCTTCGTCGGGTAGAACGAGAACGCGGCGGCCAGGCCGAACGAGCCGGCGTGCCGACCGGCGTGGGTGCAGCCGTGCGCGTGCGCGGCGTCCTCGACAAGTACCAGGCCACGCTCGGCGCACAGCCGGGCCATGGCGTCGACGTCGTCCGGGATCAGGCCACCGATGTGCACGACGACCACGGCCCTGGTGGCCGGCGTCAGCGCGGCCTCGAGCGTCTGCGGCGACAGCGCCAGCGTGCGCGGGCTGATGTCGGCGAACACCGGCCGCCCGCCGGCCCGCCGCACGGCGAACGCGGTCGCGGCGAAGGTGTTGGTGGGCACGACGACGTCCGCGCGGGCGACCCCCACGGCCCGCAGGATGATCTCCAGCGCGGCGGTCCCGCTGCTCACGGCGACCGCGAACGGGGCGTTGTGCGCCCGCGCGAACTCCGCCTCGAACTGGCGGGTGTACTCGCCGAGCGTGAGCTGGCCACTCGCGAGGATCTCCGTCGCGGCGGCGGCGATCTCGGCCCGGTCCGCGTCGGAGAAGACGACTCTCGCCGCTGGAACCTGCACCAGTCCCCCCTTGCCTGCCTGGCCCGGCCCGGTCGGTGCCCACGGTGGCGTGATGGTTCCCCGCCGCCGTCGGCCTGCTCAACCGGCCGGGCTGGTGTAGCGGTACCGTGACGGGCCAGTCGCTGTCCGCCAACAAGGCCGACGCGGGAGACGTTAGCTGCCCTGGCGTGTTTCGGCTCGTCGATACGGAGAACGTCGCTGCGCGATCGCCGCAGGACCGGACAGACGGCCCGAGCGGACGGGGCAGCCCGCGGCCCCGGCCGGACACGGGCGGTCCGGCCGCCAGCAGGCCAGCGGCCGGAGGCAAGGATGGCTACGACTGGGCAGCGCCGCGAAACCGGGCCGGGATATGAGAACTCGCCGCGCAAAAATGGCCGTCCCGACGATCCGGGCGGCTCCTGGCGTACGGGGGGAACACCAGGGGCGCGGCTCGTCGGGACGTGCTACCGACCTTACGACCCCCGGATGTGTGCCGCGATAGGGAACTAAGACCCGGAAAGTTTAGGGACGAAAGTCCCGGATCGGCAGAGAGCCGCACCTTGCACGCATCCGACGGATCTGTCCGCACAGGCACTTGTAGCCGAAATGTGCCTATGGGTGTCCGACGTGTTGCACGCCGGAAACACGGGGCTGCTTGACTGTACCCGTGCGGCGACGACCGGTGTACGACGCCCATCGCCATCTGGGCGTGCTGCCCGCATATGGCTTCTACGGCGGCCCACCCGTGCAGCCGGACATCCACGCCCGCGGCAGCGTCGCCGAGTTGCTGGCCGACCTGGACCGCGAGGGCACCGAGCGCTGCCTCGTCTTACCGAACTACGGCGTTCCCGACCCCGCCGTGTCCTTCGCGCTGAACGAGCTGTGCGTCGAGGCGGCGCAGGCTGACGACCGGATCCGGGCCGGGTTGTGGGTGTCCCCGCGCCCGCAGGACGCGGAGCGGACCGAGAAGGCGCTCACCCTCGCCGGCGAGCCCGGTGTGGTGGCGCTCAAGCTGAGCTTCCTGCTCGGCGGCCGAGCGGACGCCGCGGAGACCGCGGCGCCCCTGGACGCCATCTTCGCGGCGGCCGCCGCGCACGGCCTGGTCGTGCACGTACACACCTCGCCGGGAGCAGCCTCCGACATCGACCAGATCGGTCTGCTGGTCGAGCGGTACGCCGACAACGTCCCGATCCACCTCGTGCACCTCGGCGGAGGGGTGAGCGGGCACATCAAGCTGATCGGCGGCCGGTTCTTCGACTGGGTCGCCGCCGGCAAGCGCGTCTACACCGACACCAGCTGGGCGGTCGGTTTCGCGCCGCGCTGGCTCGCCGCCGAGATCGCCCGCCGGGGGATCGGGCACGACCGGGTGCTGTTCGCCAGCGACGAGCCGTGGGGCGACCACCCCGGCGAGTACGCCCGGCTGGCCGCCGCCGTCGGCGACGGCGAGCTCGGCCGGCTGGTCTTCCAGGACAACTTCGCCGCCCTCTACGACCGCGACTGACCTGCCCACGACCCGTACCACCACCGAACGCTGCCCAACGTCGAGCGCAGCCAGCCGAACTGTCCGAACGACCGAGAAAGGGGAGTCCACCGCCATGGAGCTGACCGAGCTGGAGCGGCAGAGCCTGAACGAGGTGCCGCACCCGTCGCTGCCCCCGGGCAGCAACCTGTACGGCTCGACGAAGATCTTCCCGGACTACCAGGCACAGAACGGCGAGTCCTACCTGACCCTGATCCACGGGATCGCGCACGAGTCGTCGGTCAGCTTCGTGGCGATCCTGCAGGCCACCCGCGCGCTGCGGAAGGGCTTCGAATCCGTCATCTACTTCTACGGTCCCGGCGCGATGAACGCGATGGCCACCCGCGGCTTCCCGCACACCGGTGACTCGGCGTTCGCCGGCGAGCAGAACATCAACAACCAGATCGAGACCTTCATCAAGGAGGGGGGCAAGGTCTACGTCTGCCGGTTCGGGCTGTCCCTGCACGGCCTGCGCGAGGAGGACCTGATCGAGGGGGTCATCCCGGCGCACCCGCTGGACATCCAGGACTGCGTGATCCACTACGCGCGCAAGGGCGCGATCATCAACTCCACCTACATGTTCTGATGGTGGCCGCAGCCGGGGCCGGCGGCGACGTCGGCCTGCAGCCACGCGTCGTCTCGGGCGGCCGGGTCGGCCTGGAGACCCGGGCCGACCTCGCCGTGCACGGGGTCCGGATGACCGCGCCGGTGTCCCGCAGGGCCGGGGCCGGGCCGAGCGACGACGGCCACGTCGTGCTCGCCGGCCGCGGCGTGGCCCTGCCGATCGTCCCGACCAGCCGGTACGAGGTCGCGGGTGGGCGGCTGCTGTTCGACGGCACGGACCTCGGCGTGCCCGTCGAGCCGGTGCGCCGCCCCCGGTTCTACGACCTGAGGACCGCCGACGGCATCCCATACGAGAAGATCGCCCGGCTGCACGGCCGGGACGTGCTGGCCACGACGGTGCTCCAGACGTGCGTGCGCTACCAGGAGCCGGACCGGTGCCGGTTCTGCGCGGTCGAGGAGTCGCTTCGGGCCGGGGCGACGATCCGGCTCAAGACCCCGGAGCAGCTGGCCGAGGTCGCCGAGGCCGCGGTCCGCCTCGACGGGGTGCGCCAGATGGTGCTGACCACCGGCAGCACCGCGGCGCCGGACCGGGGCGCCCGGCTGCTCGTCCCCGTCGTCCGGGCGGTGCTCGACGCGGTCCCCGGGCTGCCGATCCAGGTGCAGTGCGAGCCGCCGGCCGACCTGGCCGCGATCGGCGAGCTGTGGGCCGCCGGGGCGACCGCGATCGGGATCCATGTCGAGTCGCTCGACGACGCGGTCCGCGCCCGCTGGACCCCGGGCAAGGCGACCGTGCCGCTGGCCAGGTACGAGGAGGCGTGGGCGGAGGCCGTCCGGGTGTTCGGGCGCAACCGGGTGTCCACCTACCTGCTGGTCGGCCTGGGCGAGGACCCGGACGAGCTGGTCGCCGGGGCCGAGCGGCTGATCGGCATGGGCGTGTACCCGTTCGTCGTCCCGTTCCGGCCGCTCGCCGGCACGCTGGCCACCGAGCGGGACGGGGCCGTCGCGCCGGACCCGGCCGTCGTCGCCGACGTCACCCGCCGGGTCGCGGCGGCGCTACGGGCGGCCGGGATGCGCGGCGGCGACCAGGGCGCCGGCTGTGCCGCCTGCGGCGCGTGCTCGGCACTGCCGGAAGCCGGCGGGTGATGCCGGTGACGGCACTCGAGCAGCCGACGCCGGCGGCCGGGCCAGCACGGGGCGGCGGGGTCAGCCTGGCCAGGGTGGACGACGAGTTCCTGCTGCCGGTACCGGCCAGCCGCGCCGGCCGGGTGGACCGGGCCGGCGGGGCTGGCCCGGCGCTGCTGACCGCGGAGGCCTACCCGGTCGAGCCCCTGCGCCCCGTGGACACCCTCGCCGTCTGGGGGGACCCGGGGACGCTGCGCCGCCGCCCGCCGTTCGTGATCGAGCAGGTCGACGACGCCGCCAGCCTCGCCGCGTACCGGGAGCTGCGGCGCGCCGTGTTCGTCGACGAGCAGGGCATGTTCGCCGGCCGGCCGGGCGGCGACGTCGACGACCTCGACTCCGACCCCCGACTGGTCGTGCTGGTGGCCAGGGTGGTCGGCGGCCCGGAGGACGGCCGGGTGATCGGCGGGGTGCGGCTCGGACCATCGCCCGCCTGGGACGGCCCGGACATCGGCTGGTGGCAGGGCAGCCGGCTGGTGGTCGCCGCCGACGCCAGGGCGCGCTACTCCGGCGTCGGCGGGGCGCTGGTCCGCTCCGCGTGCGCGTTCGCCGAGGCGGGCGGGGCGCTGCGGTTCGACGCGGCGGTCCGGCCGGACCGGGAGCGCTTCTTCGGCCGGCTCGGCTGGATGACGGTCGGGCCGACCACGGTCGACGGCGCCCCGCACGTGCTGATGCGCTGGCCGATCCACCGGATCGCGATCCTGGCCGCGACCACCAAGGCGCCGCTGGGCGAGGTGCTCGCCGGGCTGCGGCCAGGGGTCGCGGGCTTCGTCGGCGACGACGGCGTGCCGATCCTCGGCACCGACGTCGTCGCCGCGTGCGCCGCGATCCAGCCGTCGATGGTCGACCGGGACCCGTACTGGGCCGGCTGGTGCGGGCTGCTGGTCAACGTCAACGACCTGGCCGCGATGGGCGCCCGGCCCGTCGGTGTGCTCGATGCGGTCGCCGGGCCGACGGCCTCCCGGGTGAACCGGGTGCTCGCCGGCCTGCGGGCGGCGAGCACCGCCTTCGGCGTGCCGATCCTCGGCGGGCACACCCAGCTCGGAGTGCCCTCGGCGCTCGCCGTCACCGCGCTCGGCCGGACGAACCAGCCGATCCGGGCCGGCGCCGGCCTGCCCGGCCACGTGATCTCGGTGACCGCCGATCTGGCCGGCCGCTGGCGCCCCGGCTACGCCGGCCGGCAGTGGGACTCGACCAGCGGCCGGCGCACCGCCGAGCTGCGGGCGATGCTCTCGCTCACCGTCCGGCACCGCCCGGTGGCGGCCAAGGACGTCAGCATGGCCGGGATCGTCGGGACGCTGGGCATGCTCGCGGAGTCCAGCGGCTGCGCCGCCGAGCTCGACGTGGCCGCGGTCCCCCGCCCGGCCGGCGTCAGCTCCGGCGACTGGCTCACCTGCTTCCCCGGGTTCGCGCTGGTCACGGCGGACACCGCCGACCGGCCGATCCCAGCCGGCTCCTCGGCCGCGGTCTCCGCCCAGTGCGGCCGGCTGCTGCCGGGCACCGGCGTCACCCTGCGCTGGCCGGACGGCACCCGCACCCCTGCCCTGGGAGGCCCGGTCACCGGCCTCGGACCAGCCTGACGACCGCCGACGGCCCTGCCGCAGACCAGTCGGCATCGACCGACCGAAACCGACCCGATCCCACGACCGCCGATCCGACAGCCAACCCGATCCGCCGTCCACGACCACCACACGGACGCGGGGGGGCCCCCCCCCCGCGGGGGGCCCCCCCGCCGGGGGGGGGTTTGTTATAAAAAAAA
>JADGHD010000243.1 GCA_019689615.1 Frankia sp.
CGCCAGCATGGGCGCCGGCGGCGGGCCGCCGTACTACCGATTCCGGCTATCCGCCAGCCCGGCGGCTGGTCACCGCTTGACGAGCCGGCCGCAGCCGAGCGACATCGGCACCTGGTAGCCGTCGGAGGTCAGCTGGACCAGCGCCGCGCACGGCGAGGAGGTCCAGTGGTTGATCGGCCAGCGGGTCTCGGCGAGCGCGCCCTCGACCGAGAAGGACCAGTTGTCGTTCATGTGCGCCAGCAGGGCGTCCACCGTCAGGTCCCGCCCGACCTCCTCGACCGCGGTCAGGAACATGTCGGCTGCCCAGTAGCCGGCCATCGCCGGCAGGCTGATCGGCTGGTCGGGTGCGTACTTCTCGAAGTCCGCCACCAGCTGCTTGACCGCATCGGACGAGCTGTCCTGGGTCGGGGTGAACTGGAGCAGGACGTAGGAGTCGAACAGCGGCTCGAAGGTCTCCAGCCGCGGGTCGTAACCGACGGCGTTCATCAGCTTGTTCGGGTAGCCGGCGGCCTTGAGCGCCTCGGTGAGCTTCAGCGTGGTGGCGAAGTCCGTCACCAGCATGATCAGATCCGGCGGGGCGCCGTTGTTCGCCGTCATCAGGTCGTTGACGAGCGCGGTGGCGTCGGTGAGCCCGGCGACCGGGATCGGGTTCTCGTTGTACGCCACCTTGATGCCGACCGACTCGAACTGGTTGGCGATCTGGTTGTTGCCGCGCCGGGCCGAGTCGTCGTCCGAGCCGACGAGCGCGACCGTCTTCGTGCTGAGGTCCTCACCCGGGAACATGCCCTGCATCATGATCCCGTAGGTCGTGGACGTGACCTCGTCGTTGGGCAGCAGGCACCCGGTGATGCCGAAGCCGATCGAGCTGTTGCAGAAGCCCTCGTTGAAGCCCCAGCCGAAGAAGGGGACGGTCTTGTCGCAGAAGGTGTCGAAGTAGTTCGCCCGGGCCGTCATGACCGGCACCGCCGCGAAGACCTGCTCCTGCTCGGCGAGCACCTGGGCCTGGGCGCCGTTGCGGGCCGGGTCGTTGCCCTCGTCCAGGACGCCGATGTAGTTGATCGTGCGGCCGTGGACGCCGCCCTCCTCGTTGGCCCGCCTGAAGCGGACCTCGGCGCCGACCTCGGTGCCCGACATCGTGCTGCCGCTCGGGCTGGTCAGGTACGCCAGGCCGCCGACCTTGATCTCGGTGTCGGTGATGCCACGGGTCGGGTTCGACGCTGTCTGGCCACAGCGCAGTTCGGAGACGTCCGGGGCGAACCCGCCGTCGTCCCAGCCGACCGGCGGAGCGACCTTGAGGTCGTTCGCCTGCTCGGCCACCCGGTCGTCCCCGCCGCTCCCGCCGCCGCCGGTCGTCGAGTCGTCGTCGCCGCAGGCGGCGAGCATGACCGCCACCGCGGCTGACGCCGCGACCATGGATACTAATCGCCTAGCTCGCATCCCTCAGATCCCCTCCTGAGCTGTCCGCGGGAGGCGCCGGGCCGCCGTCAGCCATCGTGGCCATCGCGCCGTCCCGAGAATGACTGGCAGCTTCGACCAGCGCTGGCCCGCCGGGTGAAGGGTGCCGTCCGGCTGACTGTCGGTCCTGTGTCGGTCTGCCACCCGGACGACACTGTCCGTTAGCGGAGTATCACGGGTGACGGTGGGGTCGCTGCCTGGTTTTGTGGCCTGGGTCACAAAGCGCACGCAGGCACGATGCCGCATATTGCATCAGATATGCAACCGCTGTGGCGTGTCTCACTCGAATGCGCGGCGTGGCACAGTGGGCGCCGTGGACGCGAGGGAGTGGGATGCCCGCTACTCGGGCAGCGAGCTGGTGTGGGGGCTGGCGCCGAACCGGTTCGTCGCCGCCGAACTGGCCGACCTGCCGCCGGGCCGGGCCCTTGACCTGGCCTGCGGCGAGGGGCGCAACGCGATCTGGCTGGCCAGCCGCGGCTGGACGGCGGTCGGGGTCGACTTCTCGACCGCGGCGATCGAGCGGGCCCGCCGGCTCGCCGCCGACGCCCGCGTGAGCGAGCGGGTCACGTTCACGGTCGGCGACGTGGTGCGCGGCGACGGGCTGGGCGCGGGGTTCGACGCAGTCGTCGTCGCGTACCTGCAGCTGGGGGCGTCGGCGCGGCGGGTGGCGCTGCGCCGGGCGGCCGAGGCGCTCGCCCCCGGCGGCACGCTGCTCGTCGTCGCGCACGACGCCCGCAACCTCACCGAGGGCGTCGGCGGCCCGAAGGACGTCTCCGTCCTCTACACCCCCGAGGAGGTTGCCGGGGACCTCGCCGACGTCGGTGGGCTGACCGTGCTGAAGGCCGAGCGGGTGCGCCGCCCGGTCGCCACGCCGGACGGCGAGCGGGACGCCATCGACACCCTCGTCCTGGCCCGCCGCGCCGGCTGACCCTGCGGGCTGGCGGCAGACGGCCGTCAGTGCACGAGGGTCTTGGCGGCGGCGGTGAGGGCGGCGAGGCCGGCCTTGGCGTCGGCGAACAGCATCGCGGTCTTCGGGTCGGTGTAGAGCTCGTTGTCGATGCCGGCGTAGCCGTGGCCCATGGAGCGCTTGATGACGATCACGCCGCCGGCCCGGTCGACGTCGAGGATCGGCATGCCGGAGATGGGGTTGCCTGGCCGGCGGGCGGCCGGGTTGGTGACGTCGTTCGCGCCGACGACGAGTGCGACGTCGGCGCGGGCCAGCTCGGCGTTGGCCTCCTCGAGCTCCAGCATCTTCGGGTACGGCACGTGCGCCTCGGCGAGCAGCACGTTCATGTGCCCCGGCATCCGGCCGGCGACCGGGTGGATCGCGTAGGTCACCTCGACGCCGTGGCCTTCCAGCAGGTTGGCGAGCTCGACCAGCTCGTGCTGGGCGCGGGCGGCCGCGAGCCCGTACCCGGGCACGACCACGACCTTGCGGGCGTAGGCGAGCTGCAGCGCGGCGTCGTCGGCGGTGACCGAGCGCACCGTGCCCGTGCCGCCGGCGGCCGCGGTGCCGCCCGCTGCGTCGCCGGTGCCGAAGCCGCCGAGGATGATCGCGGTGATCGAGCGGTTCATCGCCTCGGCCATCAGCACGGTCAGGATCGCGCCGGACGCGCCGACCAGCGCGCCCGCGATGATCAGCACCGAGCTGTCCAGCACGAAGCCGGCCATCGCGACCGCCGTACCGGTGCACGCGTTGAGCAGCGAGATGACGACCGGCATGTCCGCGCCGCCGATGGGCAGCACCATCAGCACACCGAACGCCAGCGCCGCGACCGCCGCGACGGTGAGCACGATCAGCCCGCCCTGGCCGGCGATGACGGCGACCACCCCGCCGACGGCGACGGCGGCGGTGAGCCCGGCGAGCGCCCGGGCGCCGCGGACCACCAGCGGCGCGCCGCTGATCGTGCCCTGCAGCTTGCCGGCCGCGATCACCGAGCCGGAGAACGTCACCGCGCCGATGAGCACGTCGAGGCCGACGGCCACGGTCAGCTGCGCCGACGCGTCGGCGAGGCCGGACGCGCCGCCGTGGCGGACCACCTCCGCGAACGCCACCAGCGCCGCCGCCCCGCCGCCGACCGCGTTGAACACGCTGACCAGCTGGGGCATCGCGGTCATCCGCACCGCGCGGGCGCAGTACAGCCCGGCGGCCGACCCGACCGCGAGCCCGGCCACCAGCACCACCAGCCCGGTGGCGGTGATCTCCCTGTCGCGGGCGAGCAGGCCGACCGCGGTGGCGACCGCCAGCAGCATGCCGGCGGCGGACAACTGGTTGCCCCGCCGGGCCGTCCGCGGGGTGTTCATCAGGTGCAGGCCGACGACGAAGCAGACCGCGGCGGTGAGGAACAGCAGGTGGATGGCCGCGTCGGAGCCGCTCATCGCCGGAACATCTCCAGCATCCGGTCGGTCACCACATAGCCGCCGACGACGTTCATCGCGGCGAACACGGCGGCGAAGAAGACCAGCACGTAGCCCAGCGGGCCGTCGGCGGTCGGCGCGACCAGCATCGCGCCGACGACGACGATGCCGTGGATCGCGTTCGCCCCGGACATCAGCGGGGTGTGCAGCGTGGCGGGCACCTTGCTGATGACCTCGAACCCGACGAGCAGGCTCAGCACCAGGATGGTGATGTCGATGACCAGCGGGGTGCTCATCAGGCGCTCACTTCCTCAGCTTCCTGCGCCCTGGGCGCCAGCAGTGCGGCGGTGGCCGGCTGGACGACCTCGCCGCCGTGGGTGATGACGACGCCGGCCTGGATCTCGTCGGTCAGGTCGATGACGACCTCCCCGTCGGTCACCAGGTGCGCCAGCAGCGCGGCCACGTTGCGGGCGTAGGCGGTCGAGGCCGCCGTCGGCATGGCTGCCGGCAGGTTGCCGGCGCCGACGACGGTGACGCCGTTCGCCGTGACGATCCGCTCGTCGGGGACGCAGACAGCGACGTTGCCGCCCATCGGCCCGGCGCCCAGGTCGACGACCACGGAGCCGGGGCGCATCGCGGCCACCGCCCGCTCGCTGACCAGCAGCGGCGGCCGGCGCCCCGGCACCTGCGCGGTCGTGATCACGATGTCGTGGCGTGGCACGACGTCGGTGAGCGCGTCGCGCAGCCGCGCCTCCTCCTCGTCGGTCAGCGCCCTGGCGTAGCCGCCCTGGCCGGCGCCCTGTTCCGGGCCGGGCAGCTCCAGGTAGGCCGCGCCGAGCGACTCGATCTCCCCGCGGGCGGTCGGGCGCACGTCGTAGGCGCGCACCACCGCGCCCAGCCGGTGCGCCGTGCCGATCGCCGACAGCCCCGCGACGCCGGCACCGAGCACCAGCACCTCGGCCGGGCGGGCGGTGCCGGCGGCGGTGATCAGCAGCGGGAAGTAGCGGGGGTAGGCGTCCGCGGCCACCACGACGGCCTTGTAGCCGGCGATGTTCGACTGGGAGGTCAGCGCGTCCATCGGCTGGGCCCGGCTGAGCGTGCGCGGCAGCCCGTCCAGACTGACCGCGGTCACCCGCTGGCGGGCCAGCTGCGCCATCACGTCCGGCCGCAGCAGCGGGCCGAGCAGGCCGATGAGCACCTGCCCGCCGTGCAGCGACGCCAGCGTCTCGGCGTCCGGCAGCC
The DNA here is from genome assembly GCA_019689615.1 of Frankia sp. Lineage (GTDB taxonomy): Bacteria > Actinomycetota > Actinomycetes > Frankiales > Frankiaceae > Pseudofrankia. Next base: position 5,056 of record JADGHD010000243.1, read on the forward strand.
CGACCGCGAGCACGATGCCCGCGTTCTCCAGCAGGTCCCGGCGGCTGACCACGGCCGCACCCGCCGTGGTGAAGGCGTTGTCGGGAAACCAGGCCGCCTGGCCGGCGCCCTTCTCGACCAGCACGTCCAGGCCGAGCGCGGTCACCCGCGCGATGACCTCGGGAACCAGGGCCACCCGCCGCTCGCCGGCCGCCGTCTCCCGGAGCACACCCACGGCGGGGGGACTCATCGTGACCAGCTCCCCTCTGGCGATCTCCGGCGTCCTGGGCAGAACGCTCCAGCGCTACCCGAAAGCTGTCAACGCACCACGCCACGTCGCGGAAGGGGCGCGGCGGGCGCCCCGCGGCTCCACCCGGGAGCAACGCGGTAACCAGGCACTCCGCAGCACAGACAGACAGCGGAGATCAGTGCAGACCAGATGGCGTCAGGCACCAGGAGGTGAGCGGACACCCAAAAGGTGAGAGAAGCGGGCCGCCGTACGAACGGCGACAGGCGGTCCACGGTGCGCGAGTGATCCCGCTTCTCCGTGGCAGCGCTACTACTTCTCCCACCCAGCTCCTTTATACCCCTGTGCCGTCGGCCTGGGCACCTCGCGGCCGCATCCGGTCCAGCTCCCCCCAGTCCAGGTAGCTGCTCTCGGTCCCCGGCGGAACCAGGGCGGCGGCCCGGCGCAGGAACGTCCGGACCGTCTCCCAGGGCAGCCCGAACCGCGCCTGCCCGCTCGGGCTGATCAGCCATAGCTCGACGTAGCCGACCCCGTTGTGGCGGATCGGCGCGAGCCGGGCGTCACCGAGGCCGGCCGGCCGGTCCAGGCCCTCCTCAAGCAGCTCCCGGGCCAGCACCCAGTCCAGCGTGTCGCCGGCGCCGAGGTCGAACCGGACCGTCACGGCGTAGGGAGCCGACGGCTCGTACACCAGGCTGGCCGGGATCGTGGAGTTGTCGTCGAGCAGCCGGGCCCCTACCGCCACGACGACGCTGTCGCGGCTCTTCATCGGGACTCGCCGCCCGGCGAGCCCGCCGCCGTCGCCGCGGCCACCTGGCGGGCCGGGATCTCCCGGCCGGTGACCGAGTACGGCCGGATCCGGACCCAGTGGAAGGCCTGGCCGGCGGCCAGGTCCTCGATCCACGCCCGGGTGGGGTTGGCCGACAGCCGGTCGGCTGCTTCTCCCTCGTAGATCACCTCGGCGGTGCCCTTGACGACCACGCTCCAGCCGCGGCGCTGCTCGAGGTCGTAGCCGTCGATCTCGAAGGCGACCGCCGCACCGTTGATCGCCGCGGACAGCTTGGCGCCGGACGTCGACCGGAACACGACCGCGTCGCCGTCGAGGCCGTAGACCACCGGCAGGATCTCGACCTCGCCCTCCGCCGGGAACGCCACGCGGCCGACCACGGTGTCGCGCAGCAGCCGCTGGCACTCCTCGTGGGTCAGCACCCGCAGGCCAGCGTGGTCGCTCGGCCAGGCGCCGGCCGCCGCCCGCTCAGCCACCTGCCCACCTCCGGTCCCGCGGGCCGCACGGCCCGCCTCGCCCGGACACCCGTTCCGTCACGATGTCGGTCACCATGTCGGCACACCTCGCTTCCCGCCGGTACCTCCCGACTCTGCGGCCCCCGGGACTCCCGACCCAGGGTGCGGACGTCCCGCGCGTACGGGACCTCCGGGTTGACGCACGGAGGAACGGTGGCCGGTCGCCGGCCGCTGCCCCGCCCATGGCGGCTGTGGCAGCGCCGGGTGGCGCGGCCCCGGTACGGGTCTGCCCGGCGGGGACTAGGCAACCTGTCTCGTTCGCTCTGGCCGAATCGGCCGGATGCGCTCGGTCATTGCACGGTGTTCGCGGGCGTCGGGCGGTCCCTAGCGTCCTTGGGCTATGGATGTCTCCTTCGGGACGATCTGGGAGGCCGTCGCGGCGCGGATCCCGGGCGCGGTCGCCATCAGTGAGCCAGGACGGGACCTCACCTACGCCGAGTTCGAGGACCAGGCGGCCCGGCTGGCGGCGGCGCTGGCGGGCGCCGGGGTCGGACCGGGGGACAAGGTCGCCTGCTACCTGTACAACGGGTCGGCCTACCTGGTGACGGTGTTCGCCGCGTTCAAGCTCGGCGCCGTGGCGGTGAACGCGAACTACCGCTACACCCGGGACGAGCTGACCGAGCTGCTCGTCGACGCGGACGCGGCCGCGCTGGTGTTCAGCGGGGCGCTGGCGGCGAACGTCGCCCACGCCGCCGCGAACGTGCCGACCCTGCGCCTGGTCGTCCAAGCGGGCCCCGCGCCAGAGGGCGGCGAGGACGCCGCGGGCGGCGGCGGCCCGGCCGCGGTGGACATGGCCGAGCTGC
>JADGHD010000244.1 GCA_019689615.1 Frankia sp.
GACCAGATGCACGCCCGTCTGCTCGTCGGCACCGCCACCGCGCTGATCTGTCTGCGTCACCTCGACGGCGACGAGTCACTCACCGGCAGCGCGGGTGGCATGCCGGAACAACGACGACGGCCCGGTCAGCTACTTGCCCGCGCCCGGCGAGGAGCCCGACGACTCCGCCACCCACCTCACCGACGAGCGCCTGAGCTCCCTGATCGCCAGCGGCGGCCTGCTCGCCGACCTCTTCACCACACAGCCGCTCGGAGCGGGTTCGCCAGACCGGTAGATCGGCAGACAGGAGACGGTCGGCCGGCTGACGAGCGCGTCGCGTCCCCGAAGCGCACCCTCCTGACGCTCGGTCAGCGCGAGCGGATGACCCACCCCTCTTGACGCATCATCTCGATGAAGCGCAGGCATGGGACCGCGAGGTCTCTGCACACGTTGGGAATCCTGATCAGTGCGGGATTGCCGCCGCCGTACAGGCGCTCATTGGTAACGACTGTCGCGCCACGCTCGATCGCGTGCGCCACGACAAACGGGTCGGCGCCGTTCTTCGTGCCCTGCACCCAGTCCGGATATGAGCTGGCGATCGAGGAGACGTGGCTCAGCGTCCGGGGACTGACGTCGACGATGAAGCTCGGCTGCTTGGCGCACCACTCGGCGCAGTCGTCGCTGCCCCGCTTCAACTCGTCGTGCACCTCGCGGGGAGTCACCGCTCGTCCGGCGTCGATGAGTTCTCCCATCAGGTCCCAGATCGCGGGGAGGACGTCCGGGGGATAGTGCTGGTTCCTGCCATCGATGATCACGTTGGTGTCGATGACGTATCGAACTGCCGTCACCCCGTGTCCACCCCGGCTCTGGGACGAGAAAGGGCGGAGTGCATCTTCCCCAGGGTTCGGACCTTGACTCGCAGGGCCTGTACCGCGTCGGTCAGGCCGATCTCGTCCCGCTCGTAGGCGTCGAGGACCGTCGTCACATACAACCTGCCGAGATCTCGCATGCGTATCCGGAAGGCCGGTACGAATCCCGTGCCGCTGGCCTGGGCCTGCTCTCTCTCGCGCAGTGCGCTGATCGTCAGGCGGCGGACCTCGTCGACCAGGTCCCTGTCAGCCATACCGAGTTCCAGCGCACGGACGGCGGCCGCGAAGTCGCTCACGCCGAACCGCCGCGCGGCGTCCTCCACTGCGTGGCGGTCGACTGGGCGGCCGAGGGCCGTGAGCGTTGCGCGGAACTCCTCGCCTGGCATCAGCAGCTCGGCGGCGAACCGGTTGCAGCGGAGCTCGACCTCGGCGTTGGCGTGCAGGGGGTCGCACATCGCGTTCGTGCGCAGCAGGAGATGGCCGAGCTCATGAGCGAGGGTGAACAGTCGGCCGGCCGGGGCGTCCTTGCCGCGCAGGATGATGACCGGCGCTCGCTCGAAGAACAGGCTCAGCCCGCGGATGCTGGCCTCGCCGAGGCTGCTCGCGTGGAAGACCAGGACCGAGAAGCGCTCCAGCGCGGAGATCCACAGTGCCAGAGACGTGTAGGCGTCCCGAGCGCGGTACTGGCGTTCCAGGGATACTCCGAGCTTTTTGCGCACCTTCTCGGCGTCCAAGGAGCCGTCCGCGCCGACCGCTGCTTCGAACTCGTGCGCGAAGTCGGGTAGGTCTGTCTTCAGGGCGAGGTAGGAGGAACGATCGTCAACGGCTGTCAGGATGCGTCGCCGTACCTCGAATGTTTCCGCAGCCGCGGCGGGGCCAACCGCGCGGAAGTCGGTCACTCCTGCCCGACTCGGCCTGGTCAGCTGCGTCGGGTCAATAAGGAAGAAGGCAGGCGTCCGGCCGTAGAGGGCCGCCAGTTTCTTGAGCTGAGCGAAGGTGGGCGTGTCCGAACCGTTCTCCCACGCCTCCAGCTGGTCGGGCTCGATGCGCAGCCTGCGCGCGGCCTCGTCGACCGTCAGGGACACGTCCTCGCGAGCCCAGCGCACTGCTGCTGGGCTTACCGGCGTTCGAGGCGTCCTGGTCATGGCGAGCTGAGACTACCCGAATCTGCCCACGCTTGAACACATTTCGTCCAGCCGTGCCTCCGCCGTCGACGGCGACGCGATGTTCTCCCGCGTCAAGTGTGAGCCGTGCGGGCCTTTGGCGCCCCGTCCTGGCTAATGGGGCGGACTCGGTGCCACGTGCGCTAGCTGGCCGATATCCGCGTGACAGGCCGAAACACGGCCACACGCGCCGCCAATGTTAGGAATTCGCGGTGGAGGGCAGGCGCGGGAGGGCGGCGCGGCGGGCGAAGAGCTCTTCGGCGGCGGCTTGGGCCTTGGCGCGGATTGTCGACTCGTCGGCGGTGAGGAGCTTGCCGGCGGCGAGGAGGCGGCGGCCGTCCACCCAGACGCTGTCGACGTCGTGGCCGCTGGCGGAGAAGACCAGGTGGGCGGCGACGTTGGCATGTTCGCCTGTCAGCAGGGGAGTGGTGTGCAGCTTGCGCAGGTCGACGGTGATGATGTCGGCGCGCTTGCCTGGTTCGAGGCTGCCGGTCACGGCGTCGAGGGCCAGGCAGCGGGCGCCGTCGATGGTGGCCATGGCGAGGATGTCCCAGGGGTCGCCTGCCGTCGGGTCCAGACCGACGAGCTTCTGCAGGAGGGAGGCCAGCTTGGCCTCTTCCAGCAAATCGAGGTTGTTGTTCTCCTTTTCGCCGTCGCTGCCGATGCCTACCGTTACGCTGGCCGCCCACAGCTTCGGGACCGGGGCGGGGCCGGAGGCGAGCTTCATGTTCGACGCGGGGCAGTGGGCCACGCGGGTGCCCGTGGAGGCGATCAGCTCGATTTCGGCGTCGTCCAGCCAGACGCAGTGTGCCACGACTGCTCGGCCGTCGGCCAGGGCGCCGCGGCGGGCGATCTCGAACAGGGGGCGGTGGCCGTAGCGGCGCAGCGACTCCTCGACCTCCCAGCGGCTCTCGCTGGAGTGGACGTGCAGGCCGGTGTCGTACTCGGCGGCCAGTGCCGCGGCGTCGGCGAAGGCGCGTTCGGTGCAGTAGAAGAGGTGCTCCAGGCCGACCCAGGAACGCACCCGGCCGTCGAACGACGACCGGTGCTCGGCCAGCAGCGCCCGCGTCGAGTCGATCGACTCGAAATAGTCGTAGCCGGGCTCGTCGGCGACGTAGGGGACGAGCGTTGCCCGGATGCCCAGGGCGCCGGCAACCCGTGCCGATCCGTCGAGGAAGCGCCACATGTCCATGACCGAGGTCGTTCCGGAGCGCAGCGCCTCGGCGTAGCAGAGCCAGCTCGCCGCCTCGGCGATCTCGGGGGTGAGCGCGCGGTGCGCCGGGTCGACGTAGGCCTGCAGCCAGTCGAACAGTGCGAGGCCTTCGGCGGTGCCGCGGAGCAGGCCGGAGTGCAGGTGGCAGTTGTGCAGGCCGGGCAGCACGGCGAAGCCGGTCGCGTCGATGACCTCGACGTCCGGGCCGGTGGCGCGTCGGTCGGCGTCAATCTCCTCGACGGTCCCCACTGCGAGGATGTCCGTGCCGTCGAACAGCACGGATCCCGGCTGCAGCAGCTCACGCCGCCGCGCCGGGGTCATCGGAAGGACCGCGCCACCGCGCAACACCGTCGCCATGGGGCTCATTCATTCGGGTTGTTGGCGTGCCAGCAACCCCGTCGGTGGGAATGCGGCGTGGCCCACACCCATCGGCGCTGGTCAGAAGGCGGTTACGGCCGCCTCGGCCACCGCGTGGTCCTGGCTGCCGGTGCCGCCGCTGACGCCGACCGCGCCGACGACCCGGCCGTCGCGCACCAGGGGCAGGGCGCCGACCAGGCCGTTCGCCTGGGCCACGGCGCCGGCGGGTGCGCTCGCGCCACCGCCGGCGTAGGACTCCACGGCGGCGCGTTCCACGGCCCTGGCGGTGAAGGCCCGGTTGATGGACATGTCGACGCTGCCGACCCAGGCGCCGTCCATGCGGACGTGCGACACGAGGTTTCCGCCGTGGTCGACGACCGCGATGTTCATCGGTTGGCCGAGCTCAAGAGCTCTCCGCTCGCCGGCCGCGATGATCCGCCGGGCATCGGCCAAGGTCAGCGTCACCAGAGCCCTCCGTCTGTCCGCGTCCGTGGCAGGCCGTGTCAAGTCCTGCCTTCTCGGTGAGGTTAGGGCGGGTCCGGGCACCGTGATGGCTGCGGCATGTGGCATTCCAGTCGCCCTGCCCATTCCTTCCCGGCTGTCGTGATGCTGTCAGCGTCGGAGTCGGCTTCGCGGCGGCTGGGGGAAGGGCAGAGGAAGGATTCTTGCCTACCGTGGGGACCACCTCGGCCTGGACCGCCGGCCTGGCCCCATCCCACGGTCGGCGCTCCGGGGCCGAGCGGGCCTCGGCCGTCGCCGACCGCGCACAGGCGGCGGCCTGGGCGCCTTCCCCACGCTCCGCCCGGCGTCGGCGCCACGAGCGTCTGTCCGGCGGCAAACCGCTACCACCAGCCAGCACCAGGCACGAAAGGCAGGGGAGACGGCCGTGACCCGGTTTCCGTCGATCACCAACATTGGCACGCTGCTCGGCGTCTGGGCCCACCCGGACGACGAGGCGTACCTGTCCGCGGGGCTGATGGCGCTTGCCCGGAGCGCGGGCCAGCGCGTCGTCGTCGTTACCGCGACCAACGGGGAACTCGGCACCAACGACCCGGTGGCCTGGCCACCGGGCCGGCTTGGGGCGCTGCGGCGACATGAGCTGGCGGCGAGCCTTGCCGCCCTCGGCGTGACGGAGCACCACCTCCTCGGCTACGCCGACGGTGGCTGCGCGGCCGTCGCACCGGACAGGCCGGTCCGCCAGCTCGTCGAGCTGATCCGGGCGATCCAGCCGGACACGATCGTCACGTTCGGCCCGGACGGGATCACCGGACACCCGGACCACCAGACGGTGAGTGCCTGGACGACCGCCGCCTGGGAGGCGAGCGGCCGGATGGGCCGGCTCTGGTACTCCGCGACGACCACACGCCACCGGGACGAGTGGGGCGCCCTCAACAACTCCCTCGGCGTGTGGATGGGGGATGGCGAGCCGGTCTACGCCGACCCGGCGGACGTGGTGTTCGAGGTCGACTGCACCACCGCTTTGCCGGACGAGGCCCTGCTCGACCGCAAGCTGGTCGCGCTGCGGGCGCACGCCTCGCAGACCAACCCGCTGATCGAGATGCTCGGGCTCCACGTCTACCGGCGCTGGCACGAGATCGAGTCCTTCGTCTCGGCGGTGCCGGCCGAGCCGGCGCGCGAGCCGGCCGACCGGGAGGCCGCGGCCGTGGCCGGGCGGGATGAGCACCGGTCGGGCGCTGGCACGGACGTTCTCACGCTGCCGCGGCAACCGAGCCAGGTGGCGGTGCCGTCGGCGTCTGAAGGGCTACCGGCCGAGCCGACGCGGCTCGGGCTGGCCGCCTGAGCGAGCCGCGGGCCAGTGTTCTCAGCTGGCCCGCGGCTCGCCGCGGCCGTGCCACGGGCGGGCGAGGCCGACGAGGGCAACAGCCGAGCAGCCGAGCGCGGCGAGCATGATGACGGCCATCGGGGTGGCGCTCTCGCCGCCGAACACGCCGACCAGCGGGGCGCACACGGCACCGAACGTGAACGTCGCCGCGCCCTGCAGCGCAGCAGCCGTGCCGGCCGTCTCCCGGCCCAGCGTCATGCTGATCGTCATCGAGGTCGGGAACGACATGCCGATGCCGGCCAGGGCGATGGCCAGGCTCACCCACGTCCCGGCCATGGTCGCGCCGACCGTCGCCAGCAGCAGGACCTGCAGCGCCGTACCGGCCAGCGCGATCCCGATCCCCGCCGACAGCAGCGTGTTGAGCCGCACCCGGACGCTCAGCCGCCCGGACAGGCTGTTGGCGGCCAGCATCGCGGCAGCGTTGGTCGCGAACACCAGGCTGTAGGTCGCCGTCGACGTGTCGAATACCCGTTCGAACACGAAGCTCGACCCGGAGATGTAGGTGAACAGGGCGCCGGCGGCGAAGCCGGCGGCCAGCACGTAGCCGAGGAACGTCCGGTCGGCCAGCAGCCGGCCCATCGCCCGGAACGCGCTCGGCACGCCGCCGGGGTGGCGGCGCTGCGCCGGCAGCGACTCCGGCACGACCAGCGTGGTCGCGGCGGTCAGCGCCAGGCCGACGGCCGCGAGCACGACGAACGTCGCCCGCCAGCCGGAGAACGTGAGCACCAGGCTGCCGAGCAGCGGCGCCACGATCGGCGCCACGCCGAGCACCATCGCCAGCAGCGCGAAGTACTGCGGCAGCCGCGGCCCGTGGAAGCGGTCGGTGACCACCGCCCGCGCGAGCACCATCGCCGTCGAGGCCGCCACGCCCTGCAGGAACCGGGCGACGACCAGCGCCTCGATGCTCGGCGTCACCGCGCACAGCACCGACAGCACGGTGAACGCGGTGGTTCCGCCGAGGATGAGCCGGCGCCGGCCGACGCCGTCACTGATCGGCCCGACGAACAGCTGGCCGAGCACGATGCCGGCCAGGAACGTCGTCATCGACAGCTGCACGGCCGAGTCGCTGGCCGACAGCCCTGCGCTGATCTCGGGGAAGGCCGGGATGTACATGTCGGTCGCCAGCGGCCCGAACGCCGTGAGCGACCCGAGCACCAGGATCAGCAACCAGACGGGCCGCTCCGCCGCCTGGACCGGCCTGCCTGGCGCCGCGCTGGCGGCGCTCCGGTGCCCGGCCTGGATACCCTGGCCGCGCCCAGGGGCGCCGTCGTGGGCCGGGCCGGCGACGGGCCTCGTGCCGGCCGGGACCTGCGAGCTCCTGTCCTTTGTCACCGGGAAAGGATAAAAGATAGTTCACCGGTTAACAAAACCTGCCGGAGGCGTGATGACGACCACCCAGCCCGGCTCGCCCCCGTCGGCGCACCGCCTGTGGGCGCAGGCGCGCCCCGACCTCGACACCTCCCCGATGGAGGTGGTCGCGCTGCTCAAGCGCTGCCAGTCCCTGCTGGACGCCGCGCTCGAGCCGCTCTACGAGAACGCGCCGGTCAGCGCGCCCGAGGTCGACGTGCTCGTGGTGCTTCGCCACCAGCCGGAGCCGGTCATCGCCCGCCGGCTCGCCGAGCGGATGCAGTGCTCGCCGGCGGCAATCAGCAAGACCCTGGCCAAGCTCGCCGCCCGCGGGCTCATCGAGCGCCAGCCGAGCCCGGCCGACCGGCGGGCCACGCTGGTCACCATCTCCCCGGCCGGCGCCGAGCTGATCGACGCGCACTTCCCCCGCCAGCTCGCCGTCGAGGCGGACCTGCTCGCCGGCCTCGGCGCCGACCGCGCCGGCGTCGTCCGGGCGCTCACCCGCCTGGTCGAGACGATCTCCGCCCGCCGCGCCGCGGCCACCGGCGCCAGCTAGCGCCGGGCGCTCACTCGAC
>JADGHD010000245.1 GCA_019689615.1 Frankia sp.
CCTCCTCGGTCCCCAGCACCCGCCCGACCGCGCCGTCGCGGGCCGCGCTGGCGTCGTCGGCGAACGGCCCGTCCAGCCCGCCGGTCAGCGCCGCGACGGACCCGTTGGGTGGCCCGTCGGTCTCGACGCTCACCTGATCACCCCATCACCGTCGCCGTCGTGGCCGTGCCGCGCGCCAGCCGCCGGCCGCGGCGGGCCGGGCGCGCAGGGCGGTCCACCGGCCCAGGTGGCGGTGGCCCTGGCATTATCCGGCCTCGCCCACCTGCGCCCGATCCGCCTGCCTTCGGCGTGTCCGACCGGCCGCGGCGCGTGGCGGGGCGCGCTACGTCGCACTCCCGCCATTCTGGACGGCGCGGGAGCGTGGGGTCGTGCCGGGCGGCCGTGGTCGCGTGGGCGGGGCCGCCGGGCGCCGGCGGGGCCGGCGGGGCCGGCGCGTCAGCGCCGGTGGGCGAGCGCGTTGGCCCTGGCGGCGAGGACGTCGGCGTGGCAGGGGCCGTCGAGCGGGCACCAGCAGGCCAGCCGGTGGCCGGCGAGCTCGTCGAGGTGGTCGAGCACCCAGCTGCGCGACACCGTGTGGTGGCCGGCGGGCATCTCGTCGGGGCCCTCGCCGTTGAGCCAGGCCTCGTACTCGGCGATCGCGATGGCCCGGTTGCGGCCCGGGCCGCGGTGGTCGAACGGGTTGCCGAACTTCGTCGTGCGGTCGACCTTGATCGTGTTCGGCGGCATGTGCCAGCCGGCGCGACGGGACAGCTGGACACGCGGCGGCACGTCGGTCGTGGTGCGCTCGGTCGTGGTGGGCATCGGGTGCTCCCCAGGGACACGTACGGCAGGTCCGGGGCGGCCGGGGCGTCCGGCGGGCACGCCCGGCCGTCTCTTCGCTGTCCTACCCGTTCGGCCCCGGCCCGCTCGGTCCCGGCCGCGTGGTCCGCCGCTGGCCAGACGGCCGGGACGACGAGCGTCGATGGCGCGTGGGGCCCGCCGGGTCAGCGGGCGCCGCGGATCAGGCGGCCGGGGCGGGCGCCGGTGTCGACGCCGTTGCGGCGGGTCACGGTGCCGGCGACCATCGTGACCTCGTAGCCGGACGCGCCCTGGATCAGGCGGCGCCCGCCCGCCGGCAGGTCGTAGACCATCCGCGGGGTGTGCAGGGTGAGCCGGTCGAGGTCGACGACGTTGAGGTCGGCGCGCTTGCCGGGCGCGAGCACGCCGCGGTCGTTCAGCCCGTACAGGGCGGCGGTGTCGGCGCTCTGCTTCTTGACGACGTATTCCAGCGGGAGCTTCTCGCCGCGGTGCCGGTCGCGTGCCCAGTGGGTGAGCAGGAACGTCGGGTAGGAGGCGTCGCAGATCAGGCCGCAGTGGGCGCCGGCGTCGGACAGGCCGGACACTGCCCCCGGGTGGGTGAGCATCTCCCGGATCGCGTCGTGGTTGCTGTCGGCGTAGTTGAAGAACGGCAGCATCAGCATCGCGGTGCCGGGGTGATCGGTTCCGGCGGCGCTCGCCAGCATCAGGTCGTACAGCGCCTCCAGCCCGCTGACGCCGCGCTGCTGCGCGATCGCGGCGACCGTGCGCTCCTGCGTGGGCTCGTAGTCCGGCGGGTCGCCGATCGCGTAGATCCGGTCCAGGGCGGCCTGGACCAGGTTCTTCATCCCGTCGAACTGCTTGCCCGGGGTGACCGGCAGGTCCTCCTCGGCCAGGATGGCCGCCTTGATCTCCGGCTTGGCCAGCTCGACGCCGCGCTCGGCCGGGGAGAGGTGAGCCAGCGAGCGGAACGTCGGCCGGTGGGTGAAGGCGTGGTGGCCGGCGAAGCCGATCAGCATGCCGAACGGGCGGGCGGCCACCTGTGGGTAGAGCGCCGCACCCTCCTCGAACGCGGCCGCGGTCTGGTCCATGAGCTCACGCCACAGGTTCGGCGCGGAGTGGACCTGGAGCAGGGCGAAGCTGAGCGGACGGTCGATCTCCAGGGCCAGCCGGCGCATCCACTCCAGCTCCTTGGGCGGGGCGACGATGTCCTCGCCGGCGGCGCCGGTGGGCGCCAGCTCGAAGACCGCCCGCCCACCCCGGGCCATCGCCCGGCCGAGCCCGAACAGCTCCTCCTCGCTGGCGAACGTGCCCGGGACCGGCTCGCCGTTCATCGCCCGGTGCGCCAGCGTGCGCGACGTGGAGAAGCCGAGGGCACCGGCCTCGATCGCCTCCTGGACGATGTGGGCCATCTTCTCGATGTCCTCGGGCGTCGCCGGCTCGTTGCGGGCGCCCCGGTCGCCCATCACGTAGGCGCGCACCGGGCCGTGGGCGATCTGCACGCCGAAGTCCACGGCGAGCTGGCGCTCGGCGAGCCGGTCGAGGTACTCCGGGAACGACTCCCAGCCCCAGGTGATGCCCTCGGCGAGCGCCGTGCCGGGAATGTCCTCGACGCCCTCCATCAGCTCGATGAGCCACTCCTCGCGCCCGGGCGTCACCGGCGCGAAGCCGACCCCGCAGTTGCCGGACACGACGGTGGTCACGCCGTGCGAGGCCGAGGGCTCGAGCACCGGGTCCCAGCTGACCTGGCCGTCGAAATGGGTGTGGATGTCGACGAAGCCCGGCATGACGTAGCGGCCGGTGGCGTCGATGGTCTCGGCGGCCTCGGTCTCGATCCCCGCGCCATCGCCCTCGACCCGGCGCACCTCGACGATCAGCCCGTCCTTGATGCCGAGGTCGGCCCGGTAGGGCGCGGCTCCGGTCCCGTCCACCACGGTCCCGCCGACGATCCTGGCATCGAGCATCGGAAATCCCTCCAGACCCGCGAACGGCGCGCGCGGCACCGATCCGGGCGCGCGGCCCATGGTCGGTATGGTCCGGGTCACATCGGCTTAGAAGCAACAGTTCGTCGCGTCAATCCGGTTCCTGTCCCGCCAGCCGCTGCCGCGGGCGCCGATCGGCGTGGCGGGGTTGAGCCGGCCCGACGTTCGTGGCGAGGCCGGCGATCCGGGACGAGTGTGTCCAGCTCGGCGCCGCGTCGCGGCGGAGCGCTCATCGCCCGGCCGCGCGTCGCGGAGGGCTGTGTTCCGGCCTCCCGCCACCCCCATGCCACGCTGGCTCGTCGTCGCTTTCTGTGATGGTCTGACTGCGGACAGGGGGAGGAGGGGGTCCAGGTGTCCGAGGGCGCCGCGACGCCGGGCCACGGCGCGGCCGGGGCCGGGGCTGGCGGGCGTCCGCGGTGACCACGCTGCGCGAGCGCCCCGAGGAGCACCCGCCGCCGGCCGAGCCGCGGCGGACCGGGCCCGTGCTGCTGCAGGTCATCGGCAGCACCGACCACAAGACGATCGGGCTGCTCTACCTGGTCACCTCGTTCGGGTTCTTCCTGCTCGCCGGGCTGCTGGCGATGGCCATGCGGGCGGAGCTGGCCGAACCGGGCAACCAGTTCATGAACAGCGAGCAGTACCACCAGCTGGTCACGATCCACGGCACGGCCATGCTGCTGCTGTTCGCGACGCCGCTGTTCGCGGCGTTCGGGAACTATCTGGTGCCGCTGCAGATCGGGGCGCCGGACATCGCGTTCCCGCGGCTGAACGCGCTGGGCTACTGGCTCTACCTGGTCGGCGGGCTGATCGTGGTCTCCGGCTTCCTGACCCCGGACGGCGCCGCCGACTTCGGCTGGTTCGCCTACACCCCGCTGACCGCCGAGGAGTACGCCCCTGGGCTCGGCGCCGACCTGTGGGCGCTGGGGCTGGTGCTCAGCGGCCTGAGCACGGTGCTCGCCAGCGTCAACTTCGTCGCCACGATCATCACCCTGCGCGCGCCCGGTATGACGATGTTCCGGATGCCGATCTTCACCTGGAACATCCTGCTCACGTCGGTGATGGCGCTGCTGGCGTTCCCGGTGCTCACCGCGGCCCTGTTCGCGCTGGAGGCCGACCGCCTGCTGGGCGCGCACATCTTCGACGCGGGCAACGGCGGGGCGATCCTCTGGCAGCACCTGTTCTGGTTCTTCGGCCACCCCGAGGTCTACATCGTCGCCCTGCCGTTCTTCGGCATCGTCACCGAGATCATCCCGGTCTTCAGCCGCAAGCCCCTGTTCGGCTACCTCGGCCTGGTGTTCGCCACGATCGCGATCGCGGCGCTGTCGATGGTCGTCTGGGCGCACCACATGTTCGCGACCGGGGCGGTGCTGCTGCCGTTCTTCGCGCTGACCTCGTTCCTCATCGCCGTGCCGACCGGGGTGAAGTTCTTCAACTGGATCGGCACGATGTGGCGGGGAGCGATCACCTTGCGCACCCCGATGCTGTTCTCGGTCGGGTTCCTGGTGACCTTCCTGTTCGGCGGCCTGACCGGGGTGACCCTGGCCAGCCCGCCGATCGACTTCCACGTGACCGACAGCTACTACGTGGTCGGCCACCTGCACTACGTGCTGTTCGGGACGATCGTCTTCTCCGCGTTCGCCGGGGTCTACTTCTGGTTCCCCAAGGTGACCGGCAGGTTCCTGGGGGAGCGGCTGGGGCAGCTGCACTTCTGGCTGCTGTTCCTCGGCTTCCACACGACGTTCCTCGTCCAGCACCTGCTCGGCGCCAGGGGGATGCCCCGGCGGGTGGCGGACTACCTGCCCAGCGACGGCTTCAGCACGCTGAACGCGGTCTCCAGCGCCGGCTCGTTCCTGCTCGGCCTGTCCACGCTGCCGTTCATCTACAACGTCTGGCGCTCGCTGCGGCACGGCCGGCCGGTTCCCGGCGACGACGCCTGGGGCTTCGGCAACTCGCTCGAGTGGGCGACCAGCTGCCCGCCGCCCAAGCACAACTTCCGCCAGCTACCGCGGATCCGCACGATCCGTCCCGCCTTCGACCTGCACCACGGGTCCCGCGAGCTGGAGCAGGTGGCACGCCGGTGAAGGGGACCGCCCTGCTCTTCCTCGGCCTGGCCGGCTTCTTCCTGGTCACCGGCACCATCTACCTGATCACGTCCCGGGACCCCACCGGCTCGGCCGTCCTGGTGTTCAGCCTGCTCATGTGCCTGCTCGTCGCGTTCTACCTCGCGGTCACGGCCCGCCGGACCCACCTGGCCGCCGACGACAGGGACCGAGACATCTCTGACGGCACCGGCGAGATCGGCTTCTTCAGCCCTGTCAGCTACTGGCCGCCCGCGCTCGCCGTCAGCAGCGGCATCCTCCTCATCGGCCCGGCCATCGGCCTCTGGCTCGTCCTCATCGGCGCCGGCCTGGTCGCCGCCTGCGTCATCGGCCTGGTCTTCCAGCACCTGGAGAAGTGACCCCGCGCCTCCCGCCCCGTGACCGCGCCCTCCTGCCCGTTCCGCCAGCGGACCACCAAGGTCCGGCGCCGTCGATCAACACCCCTGGAGGAGCAGCATGAAGAGCGTCATCACCCCGTTCCGGATCAGCACCCTCATCGCCACCCTGTTGGCTGTCCTCTGCCTGCCACTGGGCCTCGTCGTCTTCGACCGCGGGGCAGACCCCCGCCCGCGCCGACGCCGCCGGCTACGACCACCGTGGTGGTGGCGACGGCAAGCTCTACCTCCGCGGCAAGCACCAAATGGAGCGGAACAAGGCGAACGCTGTCGTGAATTACACGACGCCTTCAATGAGAAGACCCGCTGCGCCGTCCAGCTCTACGGCGGCAGCAAGTACATCCAGCACAACCCCGGTCGCCACCAACGGCTTCGACGCCATCATCGATTTCGTCGAGAGCTTCACCACCGCCTTCCCCGACGCCCGCATCACATCCGCCGCGTCTTTGCCGAGCGCGACTACGTCATTATCCACTCCCTGGCCACTGGCGCCGCGCCTGTTTACAGCCCGCTCGGCAGCAAGTTCGTCGACATCTTCCACCTGGACGCCAACGGCTCGATCGTCGAGTGCTGGGACGTAGGCGCCGCAACAGCCCCACCGACGCCAACACCAACCCGGAGTTTCTGACGCGATCCCAAGGGGGCACCCACGCCTGCACGGGCCAAGCGCCCCGCTGCCGACCAGCCCGGCGGCAGCTTGGGCACCACGGGACGACGTGGCCCGGCGACTCGTCGGTGCGCGATCGTGGCCAGCCTTTGACGAGCCAGCTTGTGGTCAACCGATCAGGTCCACCGACACCGCTGCGGTGCCACCGGCCTGTGCGGAACTCGTGATCCCCTCTGCCGACGATGTTTCGCCCGTCAGCTCATCCGCTGGTAGGCAGGACTTTCGAGGTAGCCGAGGTAGTTGCTTGGAATCTCTTCTTCGAGGGCTAGGGAAGACCAGATGTTCAGCTCATGGGAAATGATAGGTATGTCATGAACGCATGATATCGGCTCACGAAAATCGAGCTGCTCCAACGGGCCGTCGCTGCCATACCGGTACCAGCCGGCATGGAATACCTCCGGCATGTCGACCCAGGTCCCGAAGTGGTAAAGCAGGCAGGTAAGGCCACGGCGCCCGAAGTGGGCCACGAAGAACCCCACTCTGTCGTAGATGAGCTCGTCGGACAGCCGGCTATTCATGAGACCTTTTATGCATTTGTTTGCCGAGTCTGCGACGCTGATCTCGTGGACGGTGACGGAGGGTGCTGCGACGCTGTAGAGCCTGAGCCTGAAGTCTTCGTCCATCTTCCTCCAGCCTAAGAATCTCTCGCTCCGGGGGAGTAAGTGTGCGCCACTACTCATGAATGTCCCCTTCGATCGGTCGGACGATCAACTCCTCTACGACAGCCTGTGGTGACAGCTGGAGGGACGCCTTGACAAGTCGTGCGATATCGGTCGGCTCGAGGAGACGTCCTGGCGGGACTTCTTCACCTGCCCACATGTCGGTTAGCGTCCCCCCGGGCGAAAGGAAGGTCACCCCAATGCGATCCGGGCGTAGTTCGGTTCGAAGATTGCTGGCGTACGAACGAAGACCCCACTTGGCGACTCCGTAGCTGGGTACGAGCGGGTAGTCCTCGTAGGCCGCAGTGGACCCAATGATGATGATCCGAGGATTCACCCCTTGCCTGAGTGCAGGCAGGACATGCTGCACGACGAGAACCGACGATGTCAGGTTCACCCGAAGGTCGCGTTCGAAGTCCTCGATACTGATCTCTCCGAGCGTCCCCTCTGTGTAGGTACCCGCGACTAGGACGACGAGATCGAGCGGTGAGGTAGTGGATCCCTTCCATCGCGCGAGTTCCGAACGAGTCTGTTCCAGGTCCCCGAGATCGCATGCGATTTCACTGACCTTGCATTCAGGCTGCGCCTGCTTGATTTCCTGGCCTATTCTTGACAATCCCGACGGGTCACGGGACAGGATGGTCGCCTCGGTGAGTCCCTGTGCTAGCTCGGTGGTGATGGCGTAGCCGATTCCGCGACTCGCGCCGGTGATGAATGCCCTCATCTTTCGCTCCTA
>JADGHD010000246.1 GCA_019689615.1 Frankia sp.
GGCCGTCGACGATGCCAGCACCACGCCAGCCGCGGCCCGGGCGGTGCCGCCCGCGGGCCCGCCGCGCCAGCGGGCGGCGGCCCAGGAGGCGCCGGGCCGGCCGGTGACGGCGACGGCGGCCGTACCCACGCCGGTGGGGGCGCCGGCGGAGGTGGCCGCCGCGCCCGGGACGGCCGCGGGCGGGCCACCACGCCAGGCCGACGACACGCGTGGGCCGGAAGCCGAGCGCGGAGCCGCCGCACACCTAGGCTCGATCACCGAAGGTAATCGTTCGGACACGAATACCGGTGGCGTCTTTCCGGACCGGAGGTCGACGGCGCGATGAGCCTGCCGCACAACACCCGGGCCCCCCGGGTGCTGCTGGTCACCCACTACTTCCCCCCAGAGATCGGCGCGCCGCAGGCGCGGCTGTCGGAGACCGCGCGGGCGTGGGCCGCGGCCGGGCTCGACGTCACCGTCCTGACCGGGATGCCCAACCACCCGACCGGCGTCGTGCCGCCCGCCTACCGGGGGGCGCTGCGCCGGGTGGAGCGGGTCGACGGCTACCGGGTGGTGCGGACCTGGCTGTACGCCACGCCGAACGAGGGCGTGGCCCGCCGGACGCTCGGCCACCTGTCGTTCATGGCGAGCTCGGTGCTGCTCGGTCGGCGGCTGGCCGGGCCGGCGGACGTCGTCGTGGTCTCCTCGCCGACGTTCTTCTCGCTCGGGTCGGCGTGGCTGCTCGCCCGGCTGCGGCGGGCGCGGCTGGTGGTCGAGGTCCGTGACCTGTGGCCGGCGATCTTCGTCGAGCTCGGGGTGCTCACGAACCGCCGGGTGATCGCCGCGCTGGAGCGCCTGGAGCTGGCCGCCTACCGGGCGGCGGACGCGGTGGTCACGGTCACCGATGGGTTCCGCGACAACATCGTCGGCCGCGGGATCCCGGCGGCCAAGGTGCACGTCATCCCGAACGGCGTCGACCTGACCCGCTTCGCGCCGCCGTGGGACTCCCCGGCCCGCTTCGCGCCGCCGTGGGACTCCCCGGCCCGCGCGACGCAGGAGCGGGAGCTGGCCGAGCGGGTCCAGGCCACCCGCACCCGGCTGGGCGCCAAGCCAGGCCAGACGCTGGTCGTCTACATCGGGGCGCACGGGATCTCGCAGGGGCTGACCTCGGTCGCGGACGCCGCCGCGCTGCTGGCCGACGAGCCGGTGCGGTTCGCCTTCATCGGCGATGGCGCTGACCGGGACCGGCTGGTCGCCCACGTCGCCCGGCTCGGCCTGCGCAACACCAGCCTGCTGCCGGCGGTCGAGCGGGCGGAGGTGGCCGACGTGCTGGCCGCCGCGGACGTCTGCCTGGTGCCGCTGCGCGCGGTGCCGCTGTTCGACACGTTCATCCCGTCGAAGATGTTCGAGATGCTGGCCGCGGGCCGGCCGGTGATCGGCTCCGTACGCGGCGAGGCGGCCCGGATCCTCACCGCCGCCGGGGCGGTCGTCGTGCCGCCAGAGGAGCCGGCGGCGCTGGCGGAGGCGATCCGCGCGCTGGCCGCCGACCCGGCGAAGCGGGCGAGGATGGCCCGGGTCGGCCGCGCCTACGTCGAGCGGCACTTCGACCGCGCCGCGCTCGCCGAGCGCTACCGCCGCCTGCTGCTGTCCGTCCTCGGCCACACCACCCCCGAGGACGACGCCCGGCCCGGCGCTGACGTCGCACAGGCAATCGCTGACGTCGCCCACGCGGGCGCTCGCGTCGCCCGGGCCGGCGCTCGCGTCACCCGGCCCGGCGCGGACGTTGCCCAGGCGGACGCTGACGTCGCCCAGGCGGGCGCTGATGTGGCGGGGGCGCGGGACGACGTGGCCGCGCGGCCGGAGACGGCCGAGCCCGACGACGTGGACCCGCCGACGGTGCCCACGGACCTGTCCGAGATCGCGCAGGCGTCGGCCGCGCTCGAGGCCGGCGCGGTGCCCGAGCAGCCGGGCCGGGACGACGACGGGGCCGGGCCCCGGCTCACCGCCGGCCCGACCGGCCAGGCGGCCGGGCGATGAGGCTCCTGGTCACCGGCGGCAGCGGGTTCCTCGGCCGCCGGGTGGTGGCCACCGCGCTGGCCCAGGGCGACGAGGTGGTGGGGCTCGCCCGCTCGGCCGCGGCGGCGGACGCGTTGCGCCGGCTCGGCGCCCCGGGGGGGCCCCGCCCCCCCGGGGCCCCCCCCGCGCCGCGGGGGCGGGGGGCGGGGGGCGCCGGCGCGCGGCCGCGGCCGTCCACGGCGACCTCGGCGACCCGACGGCGACGAAGGCGGCGTTCGCGGCTGCCGGCGCGGATGCGCTGCTGAACCTGGCCTCGCTGGGGTTCGGCCACGCCGGCACGATCGTCGAGGCCACCCGGGCGGCCGGGCTGCGCCGGGCGGTGTTCGTGTCCACGACGGCGGTGACCACCACGCTCGACGCGCCGTCGAAGCGGGTGCGGCTGGCGGCCGAGGAGACGATCAGGGCCAGCGGGCTGGACTGGACGATCGTGCGGCCGACGATGATCTACGGCGGGCCGGACGACCGGAACATGTGCCGGCTGCTGGCGCTGCTGCGCCGCTGCCCGGTGGTGCCGCTGCCCGGCGGCGGGCACGGCCTGCACCAGCCGGTCCACGTCGAGGACCTGGCCGAGCTGCTGGTGCGGGCCGTCCGCTCGCCGGTGGCCGTCGGCCGCCGCTACGACGCGGCCGGGCCGGCGCCGCTGCCGCTGCGGGAGCTGGTCACCGAGGCCGCTGCGGCGTTGGGCCGGCGGGTGACGCTGGTGCCGGTGCCGCTGCGGCCGACGATCCGGCTGCTCGAGCTCGCCGAGCGGCTGCCGGCGCCGTCGGCCCGCGGTTCCGCCGGCACCTCGGCGAGCCCCGCCACCCGCCGGCCGCGCCGGCGGCGGATCAGCGCCGAGCAGGTCGCGCGGCTGGCCGAGGACAAGGCGTTCTCGATCGAGGCCGCCGTGGCCGACCTCGGCTACGCGCCACGCCCGTTCGCCGAGGGGATCAGGCAGCAGGTAGCGGGCGGGCGATGAGGACGACGGCGGTCATCGTCCACTGGGGCGCCGTCGAGCCGACCGTGCGGCTGGCCCAGCGGCTCGACCGGCTGGCCCGGCTGAGCGACCTGGTGGTGGTCGCCAACGACGACGGCGCCCGGCCGGACGGCCTGCCCCAGCGGGCCGGCTGGCTGGTGCCCGGCCGCAACCTCGGGTTCGCCGGCGGGTTCCGGTTCGGCGCGGACGCCCGCCGGGACGCCGACGCCTTCCTGCTGCTCAACAACGACGTGTGGCTGCCGGAGCCGACCTTCGACGCCTGCCTCGACCTGCTCGCCCAGCCGGGGGTCGGGATCGTCGGGCCGACGCTGGTCGACGCCGACGGGATCCACCCCGGCCCGCGCCGGCTGACCGCGCTGTACACGCTGCCGCGCCGGCAGCGCTGGGGCGGGCCACCGGCGCCGGCCGACGTCGAGTTCGTCACCGGGTCGGTGCTGTTCCTGCGGGCCGAGTGCCACCGGCTGGTGCCGATGGACACCCGCTACTTCCTCGGCCACGAGGACGCCGACCTGGCCCGCCGGGCCCGGGCGGCCGGCTGGCGGGTGATGGTCAGCCCGTACCAGGCCTGGCACGCCGGCGGGGAGAGCACCCCGGGCAACACGTCCGCGTACTACCGGGTGCGCAACCGGATCTGGTTCGCCCGGGTCCACGGCCGGCGCTGGCAGGCGGCGGCCGTGGCGCTGTGCCTGGCCGGCTACACGCTGCCCCGGGCCGCCGCGTCCGACCTGCTGCGCGGGCGCGGGGTGGCCCGCTGCCGGTTCGCCTGGCACGGCCTGTTCGACGGGGTCGGCCCGCTGCCACCGCGCGACCGGCCGCACCCGGACGAGCCGCGCACCGCCCGCTGGGAGCGCGCCGCCCGCGCGGCGCGCCACCGCCACCGCGACCTGACCCACCCGCCCGGACCGGCCACCAGGGCCGGCCCGGGCACGCTGTCCCCCCATCCGACCGGAGGAGCCCACGTGACCAGCCCAGCAGTAGCGACAGCCGAGTCGGGGGGCCCGGCCAAGGCGACCGCACCCGCGCCGCCAGCACCCAGGACAGGAGAATCCGGCCCGTCACCGGCCGTGGGCGAGCCCGCCGCGGCCGCTGGCCGGGCCACCGGCCGACGGGCCGCCCGCCGCCGCATCGGGGCGGCGCTCGCCCACCGCGGCGCCCAGGCCGGGCTGCTGGCCAGCGACCTGCGCCGGATCAACGCCGTGGCCGGGCCGGCCGCGGCCGCGGTGTTCGCGGCGGCGGTAACCCGGCACGCCCCGACGGTGGCCCGCACCGGCCGCCTCGACGCCGCCGACCGGGCGATGGCCGTCGGCCGCTGGTGGACCTTCCGCCCGCTGCCGGGGGTGCGGGTGCGACTGCCCGGCACGGCGTTCGGCGGCGCCCGGGAGATGTACTGCCGCGGCGTCTACACCGCCCGGCCCGGCTACGCGCCGGCCCCCGGCGAGAGCGTGGTCGACCTGGGAGCGAACCAGGGGCTGTTCAGCCTGCTCGCGGCGGCCGCCGGGGCGAGCCGGGTGCTCGCGGTCGAGGCGCAGCGGGCGTTCGCCGGCCAGCTGGCGGCGCACGCCACCGCCAACGGCTGCGCCGGGCGGATCGAGCTGGTCCACGCGTTGGTCGGGGCGGGCAGCGGGGTGCTCTCCGACCCGGCGGCCCGGGTCGCCGCCACCCACTGGGCCGGCGACGTGCCCGAGCTGACCATCGCCGAGCTGCTCGACGGGCACGGGCTGGGGCATGTCGACCTGATGAAGATCGACATCGAGGGCTCGGAGTTCGCGCTGTTCGCCGAGCCGGGCTGGCTGGACCGGGTGGGCCGGATCGTGATGGAGGTCCACCCGCAGCACGGCGACCCGGCGGCGCTGCGCCGGGTCCTGGACGAGCACGGGTTCACCAGCGTCCTGCTGGACAACGGGCTGTGCCCGACCCCGTCGCTGGCCGGCGCCAGCTCCGGCTACCTCTACGCCCGCCGGGCCGCCCCGGGCGGGCCGGCCGGAGGGGCGCCATGACGGCCCCGGCGAACCGGCCCGCCGCCAGCGGGGCGCCGGTGCTGGTCGACTGCGCCGGGGCGCTGATGGGCGGGGCGCTGCGGTTCCTCACCGAGCTGGACGGCTACCTGGCGGGCGACCCGGCGCGGGCGGACGGCGTCCGGCTGATCGGCCGGGGCCGGCGGCTGGACGCACGGTGGCTGGCCACCCGGGAACGACAGGGCACCCGCCGGCGCGCCGTCGCGCTGAACAACATCGGGTTCGTCACCGGCCGGGGCGAGCGCTGGGTGCTGATGCGCAACATGCTGCACGTGCTGCGCCCGGGCGAGGCCGCGGCGCTGCCCGGCGGGCTGCCGCGCCGGGCAGCGGCCAGCGCGGCGCTGGCCCGCGCGGCGGCGCGGCGCGCCGACGTGGTGGTCGTGCCGACGAGCGAGATGGCCGCGCGCGTCGCGGTCGCGGTCCCGGGCGTCGCCCACCGGCTGGTGGTGCGGCCGCACCCGCTGTCGATGCCGACACCGGTGCCGGCCGACGACCGGGTGACCGGGCGGCTGCTGTGCCCGGTGCTGTTCTCCCGGTTCAAGGCGATGGGGCCGCTGCTGCGGCTCGCCGACGCCGCGGCGGCCCAGGTCGCGGCCGACACCGGGCTGCCGGTGGAGATCGTCGTCACCGCCACCGAGCAGGAGGCGGCCGCCGAGGAGCTGGCCGGCGCCGCCCGGCTGCGCCTCGTCGGCCGGCTGTCGCCGGCTGCCCTCGAGCGCGAGCAGCGCCGCTGCCAGGCACTGCTGTACCCGACCCGGCTGGAGTCGTTCGGCTACCCGCTGGCCGAGGCCCGGCTGGCCGGCCTGCCGGTCGTGGCTCTCGGCAGCGCCCGCAACCGGGAGGTCGCCGGGCCGGTGCTCGTCCCGTACGAGCGCGAGGACGTCGACGCGATCGCCGCGGCGGTGCGCACCGCGCTGATCAGGCCGCCGCGCCACGAACGCGGGAACCCGTTCGACCCGGTCGGCTACTTCGACTGGCTGCTCGACCGGCCCGGGGCCGCCCCATGGCCGCCCCCGACGCGCGTGGCCCGCCCGGCGCCGCCACAGGCCACAGCGCCCGGCGCCGCCCTGCCCACGACGGAGGCCGCCCCATGACCAACGACCCGCGGGCCACCCGCGCCGGACGCCTGGCCGTCTCCCGGCGCCGCCGGGAGGCCAGCCTGCCCGCCGCCAACTGGCCGCGCCGCTACGGCAGCCGCGAGCCGGCCGCGGGCCCGGCGGCGCCGCCGGCCGGGCACGACACCGTCCCGCCGGGGTCCGTGCCGGTCAGCGCGATCATCCTCGCCCGGGACGAGCAGGTGAACATCGACCGGGCGGTCCGCTCGGCCGGCTGGTGCGAGCAGGTGGTCGTCGTCGACTCCGGCTCGACCGACGCCACCCGCCAGATCGCCCGCGCCGCCGGCGCCGAGGTGTGGGAGCAGCCGTGGCGCGGCTTCGCCGCCCAGCGGGAGTGGGCGATGCGCGCGCCGGGCATCCGGCACGACTGGGTGTTCTTCCTGGACGCCGACGAGTGGGTGCCGGTGGACCTGGCGGCCGAGATCGCCGCCCGGCTGGGGACCGAGGAGGCCGCCGGCTACACCCAGCGGCGCCGGCTGGTCTTCCTCGGCCGCTGGATCGCGCACTGCGGCTGGTACTCGAACAGCTGGCAGGCCCGGCTGCTGGACCGGCGGCGCGCGTCGTTCGCCGACGCCGAGGAGTACGGCGAGCGGGCCTCGGTCGACGGACCGGTTCGCCGGCTGGCCGCCGACCTGGTCGACGAGGACGGCAAGGGCCTGGCCGACTGGCTGCGCAAGCACGTCCGCTACGCCGAGCTGGAGGCGGCCCGCCGGCTGGCCGTCGCCGCCGCGGGGGCCGGGGACGGTCCCCCGCCCGGGCCGCTGCGGGGCGCGCTGGCGGCGGCCAGGGCCGCGGTGCGCGAGCGCGCCCGCTCCACCCGGCCGCTGACCCGCACGCTGGCGAAGGAGGTCGTGCTTCCGCTGCTCCCCGCCCGCCCGCTGGCGATCTTCGTCTACATGTACGCCCTGCGGCAGGGCTGGCGGGACGGCCGGGCCGGCCTGGCGTTCTGCCTCTACCACGCCTGGTACGCGCTGACCGTCGAGCAGTTGGTCCGGTCGATGCGCGTCGCCGGTGCCGGCGCCGCGCAGGTGGCGGCTGGCGGGCAGGCGGCGGCCGCGCCGGCCCCGGGCGGCCAGGCCCCGGTCGTGGCCGGCCTGCCCACCCAGCGCGAGCCGGCCGACGCGCGGATCGAGCCGGGGCGGGCCCAGGCGGGCGGGGACGCGCG
>JADGHD010000247.1 GCA_019689615.1 Frankia sp.
GCATCCGCCGAGGACGGGTGGTCCGAGCTCCGGCGGACGACGGTCGTTGTGGTGACGTTTGGCACGGGCGGGTCCCCTCCGTCCGAGAGTCTAGTGGTCCGGCTGCTGACGACCGGAACCGTGCGCTGGGCGGACACTGTCAGAGAACCGACGCGGGACGGCAGGCCGGATGTGACCAACCGCGCCGGAACGCGGGCAGTGTGGCGGCGGCACTCCGGGACCAAAGTCCCGGGACCGTCGCGGCACGGGTCTTCCCAGTGTGACGCCGCTCACTCCCATCGCCATCCAGATTAAGAACCCCGCGGCGTGTTCCGTCCGGCGGACCCGCCCGAGTCGGGACACGTTGCCGCCAGGCGGCAGTGCCAGCACGAGGCGGACCCGCTCCGGGCGGGCACACGGCGCCCGGGCAGCCCGCCGCAACCGGCAGCGACGCGCGGGCCGGGACGAGCAACGCGCGGGCCAGGACGAGCGGCGCGCGGGCCGGGACGAGCGCGGCTAGTCCTGCTCGGCGCGCAGGTAGTCGAGCTGGGCGCGGACGGACATCTCGGCCGCCGGCCACAGCACCTGGTCGACGTCGGCGTAGACCCGCTCGACCACAGCCCGCGGGGTCGCCTCCGCCGGCCCGACCCCCATCTCCCGCAGGGCGGCCCGCACCTGCTCCAGCCGCTCGGCCCGGTGCGCCAGGTAGTACCTGGCCGCGCCGCTGGCGTCGCCCAGCTCGGGGCCGTGCCCGGGGAGCACCGCCATCCCGGCCGGCAGCTCGGCCAGCCGGCGCAGGCTGGCCAGGTAGGCGGCGAGCTGGCCGTCCGGATGGGCCACCACCGTGGTGCCCCGGCCGAGGATGGTGTCGCCGGTCAGCACCGCGGACGCGACCCCGGGCCCCGCGCCCTCCGTGGCGAGCTCCGGACTGCCCGCGTCCCCGGAGAGCAGGAAGCACAGCGAGTCAGCCGAGTGGCCGGGCGTGGCCAGCACCCGCAGCTCGATCCCTGCGGCGGCGACGACGTCGCCCTCCACCAGGCCCTCCGAGCCGAGCCGGTGCGTCGGGTCGAGGGCGCGCACCGGGGCGCCGGTGAGCTCGTGCAGGGCCGCCGCGCCGTCGCTGTGGTCCGGGTGGCCGTGGGTGAGCAGGATCGTGGTCACCGGGCCGGCCGCGGCCAGCGCGGCCAGGTGCTCCGGGATGTCCGGGCCCGGGTCGACGATCACGCAGCCGGGCTCGCCGGGCGCCCGCAGCACCCAGCTGTTGGTCCCCTCCAGCGTCATCGGGCTCGGGTTCGGCGCGAGCACGACGGTGGCGAGCGGCGTCACCTGCCGCGGCGGCGCCGGGCGGCGGACGGCGTCCCCCGGCTGTGGCCGATAGGGCAGGGATCCCGCGGTCATCCGCGCTCACCTCCGGTCGTGGGGTCGGCATCGGCGGTTGCCTCGGCCGCTTCGGTATCCGCGGGGGAGGACTCGGCGACGCCGGCGTCGACGCTCACGCCAACCAGAGCGGCCGTGCCGGCGGGCGGGCTGTCCTCGTCGGCGCCGAAGGCCGGGTCCCAGTACTCGGGGTCGTGCGGCAGCAGGAAGTGCGCGGCTCCGTTCGCCCGGACCAGCTTCGGCATGACCGGCGTGATGGCCCGGGTACGGGCGGCGGCCAGCACCGCGGCCACGTCCGGGAACGGGGCGAGGTCGGCCAGCATGTAGGCGGTCGGCGGCAGCATCCGCATGCTGCGGTCGGCGTGCCGGTCGAGGGCCTCGGCCGGGCTGATCCAGATGGCCCGCTCCGCCTCGCCGGAGGTCGTGCCCGGCTGCTGCCCCGGCGGCATGGCCGCGACGAAGAACCGGGTGTCGTAGCGGCGGGGCTCGACCTCGGGGGTGATCCAGCGGGCCCACGGGGCGAGCAGGTCGGCCCGAAGCGCCAGCCCACGGCGGCGCAGCAGCTCGGCCAGCCCGTGCTCGCGGCGTTCCAGCGCCGCCCGGTCCGCCGCCCAGCCGGGGTCGGCCAGGTCGGCCGCCGGCACGGTCTGCGCTTCGGCCGGGCTCGCCAGCAGCACGCCGACCTCTTCGAAGGTCTCCCGCACGGCCGCGGCGACCAGGGCCCGGGCGAGCGCCGGGTCGCCGCCGAGCGCCGGCGCGAGCTCGTCGGGCGTCGGGCCGGACCACGGCAGGCCGGCCCGCCCGTCCGCGTCGTCGACCCGCCCGCCCGGGTAGGCGTAGAGCCCGCCGGCGAAGGACAGGGCCCGGGAGCGCTGGATGAGCAGGACCTCAAGGCCGCGGCCGGCCCCGGCGTCGCGCAGCAGGAGCACCGTCGACGCGTCTCGGACCGGGGCCGGCGGCGTGCCGGGGGCGGTCGCGAACAGCCCGCTCGACGTCGGCCGCAACGGGATGGGCCGCCGGATCCGGGCGAGCAGCGCCGCCATGTGGTCGACCATTTTTTCGATATTACGGAGACGATGTGCCATCCGCCCGCGGTCGGCATCCGCGGGCGGCACGGCCCGCATCCCCTGGCCGCACGCCGTTCGGTTCGCGTTCGGCCGGTCCGCCCTCCTACGGCCCGCTACGGCGGGCTTCAGGCGGCGGGGTGGGCGAGGGCGACCAGCTCGACCTCGACGGGCGCGCCGAGCGGGAGAACGGCGACGCCGACGGCCGAGCGGGCGTGCCGGCCGGCCTCGCCGAAGAGCTCGCCGAGCAGCTCGCTGGCCCCGTTGACCACCGCCGGCTGGGCGGTGAAGCCGGGCGCGCTGGCGACGAACCCGACGACCTTCACGATCCGGCGGAGCTGGTCCAGGCCGCCCGCTGCCTCGGCCGCCGCGGCGAGCGCGTTCAGCGCGCAGATCCGGGCCAGCGCCGCGGCCTCCTCCTGGCTGACCTGCGCGCCGACCAGCCCGGTCCGCGGGAGTTTGCCGGCCACCAGCGGTAGCTGGCCCGCCGTCCACACCCACTCGCCGTCGCGCACGGCGGGCACGTAGGCGCCGGCGGGCGTGGGCACCGGCGGCAGCTCCAGACCCAGCGCCCGCAGCCGCTCGCTGGGACGCTCGCTCACGAAGAGGCCGTGTGCTTGGGGCGCTTGAAGTAGGCGACCAGGTTCTCCGGGTTCGGCCCCGGGACGATCTGCACCAGCTCCCAGCCGTCCTCGCCCCAGTTGTCCAGGATCATCTTCGTCGAGTGGACCAGGACCGGGACGGTTACGTACTCCCACTTCTGCATGACCCGGACTCTAACGCCGGCCGTGATCGACCCAGGTGGGGCAGGAGCGCCGTGGGCCGGCGCGTGCCCCGGGCGGGACGCGCGTCACGGGTCGGCCGCACCGGGCCGGGCGGTGGCCTGCCAGCCCGGCGGCGCCGTTGCGGCAGGCAGCCCGGGGCGGACGGGGTGAGGGCTGTGCCGTCGCCTCGGCCAGATCGGTGGGGGGAGCCGGTCCCGGGTACCGTCACTGCCGTGGCGGCGGACAGCGAGCGGAACGGCGAGGAGGGCACCGGCCCGTGGCGGCGCCGGCTGCACGTGGTGACCGGCAAGGGCGGCACCGGCAAGACGACGGTGGCCGGGGCGCTGGCTCTGGCGTTGGCCACCGGCGGGCAGCGGGTGCTGCTCGCCGAGGTGGAGGGCCGTCAGCAGATCGCACAGGTGTTCGACACCCCGCCGCTGCCCTACCGGGAGCGGAAGGTGGCCAGCGCGCCAGGCGGCGGGGAGGTGTACGCGCTCGCCGTCGACGCGGAGGGCGCGCTCCTGGAATACCTGGAGATGTTCTACAACCTGCGCAGCGCCGGCCGGGTGCTCGGCCGGATCGGGGCGATCGACTTCGCCACGACGATCGCGCCGGGTGTGCGGGACGTGCTGCTCACCGGCAAGATCAAGGAGGCGGTCAACCGCCCCGACGGCACCCGCCCGAGCGGCCTCGCCTACGACGCGGTTGTCCTGGACGCGCCGCCGACCGGCCGGATCGTCCGCTTCCTCAACGTCTCGCACGAGGTGGCGGGGCTGGCCAAGATGGGCCCGATCCGGGCGCAGGCCGACGGGGTCCTCAAGGTGCTGCACTCCGGCCAGACCGCCGTCCACCTGGTCACCCTGCTGGAGGAGATGCCGGTCCAGGAGACCGTGGACGCGGTCGCCGAGCTGCGCGCCGCCAACCTGCCGGTGGGCGGGGTCGTGGTGAACATGGTGCGCCCGTCCCTGCTCGCCCCGGCCGACCTGCGGGCGGCCCGGGAGGGCTCGCTCGACGTCGAGGAGATCGCGGCCGGGATCAAGGAAGCCGGGCTGGAGCCGACCGCCGAGCTGATCGCCGAGATCGCCTGGGAGGCGGCCCAGCACGCCGAGCGGGTCGCCCTGCAGGAGCGGCAGCGGGCCGAGGTGGCCCGGCTCAACCGGCCCGTCTACGACCTGCCGTTGGCTGCCGACGGGATGGACATGGGGATGCTGTACCGGTTCGCGGAGCTGCTGCGCGCGCAGCGGATGGTCCCGTGACCCCGCCAGCCCAGACCGGGCGGCGGGCCCAGGGCGCCGCCACGGCCTCCGGCAACGGCGGCGGTGGCGGGGGCGGCGGCGCCACCGGGCCCGCCAGGGACGGCAGGGACACCCGAGCGGCCAGGGACACCCGGGCGAGCAAGGACACCAGGCCGACGAGGAAGCGGGGCAAGGCGCTGACGGCGAGCCCGGTGGAGCTGGGCCGGGCGCGGGCCCGGCTGCGGCCGCACCCCGCGGGCGTGCCTCGGCTGGACGTCGACGCGATGCTCGCCAGCGAGCGGATCATCGTCTGCTGCGGGTCCGGCGGGGTGGGCAAGACCACAACGGCGGCGGCGCTCGCGCTGCGGGCCGCCGAGCAGGGCCGCTCGGTGGTGGTGCTGACCATCGACCCCGCGCGCCGGCTCGCCCAGTCGCTCGGGCTGACCGCGCTCGACAACACCCCGCGCGAGGTGCCGGGAGTCGACCGGTCGGCCGGCGGGCGGCTCGACGCGATGATGCTCGACATGAAGAGGACGTTCGATGAGATCGTCCTTGCGCACGCCACGCCGGAGCGGGCGGAGCAGCTCCTCGCCAACCCCTTCTACCAGTCGCTTTCCTCCTCGTTCGCCGGGACGCAGGAGTACATGGCGATGGAGAAGCTGGGGCAGCTCGACGCCGCCGGCGACTGGGACCTGATCGTCGTCGACACCCCGCCGACCCGCTCCGCGCTGGACTTCCTGGACGCGCCGAGCCGGCTCGGGGCGTTCCTGGACGGCCGGCTGCTGCGGCTGCTGCTGGCGCCGGCCAAGGCGGGCGGGCGCGCCTACGTCAAGATCCTCGGCGCCGGGTTCGGGGTGTTCTCCCGGGTGCTGACCAAGGTGATCGGCGCCCAGCTGCTGACGGACGTCAGCCAGTTCGTCGCGGCGCTGGAGACGATGTTCGGCGGCTTCCGCCAGCGGGCGGAGGAGACCTACCGGCTGCTCGGCGCGCCGGGGACGTCGTTCGTGGTGGTCGCGGCGCCGGATCCGGCGGCGCTGCGGGAGGCGTCGTACTTCGTGGACCGCCTCGACGCCGACGGGATGCCGCTGGCCGGCCTGGTGATCAACCGGATGCACCACAGCGACGGCCGGGCGCTGACGATCGAGCGCAGCCTGGCCGCGGCCGAGAACCTCTCCGAGCACGGGGAGCACCCGCTGGCGGCCGCTCTGCTGCGGGTGCACGCCGACCGGCTGCGGCTGGCCGCCAGGGAGAGCCGGCTGCGGGAGCGGTTCACGGCGGCGCACCCGGACACCCCGCTGGTCGAGGTCTCGGCGCTGGCCGAGGACGTGCACGACCTGGCCGGGCTGCGCGAGATCGGCGACGCGCTCGCGGGTGGGGAACGTCTCAGCGAGGCTGGCTGACGCGTGCCGTGGGCGAATAGCCCGAACGGGTCATTGCGCCTCGGGTGGGATCCATGCCGCTGTCACGCTCGCTGACCGTGCGTGGACCGTTATCGGTGACGTAACGTGACCGAAATCGGCGGAGCGCGCGGCGCGGGGGCGTCGGCCGGGCCGTGGCGGCCCGCCGAGGCAGGCGGCGGAACGAGTGCCAGGGCGGTCGAGCGCGGGGCGCGCAGGCCCCTGGAGGTCAGCCAACGGGGCGGAAACGCCTGGCATCGCGGAAGCGCCCGCGCGGCACCGGCGCCGGCGAGCGGACGCTGAGAGGGCAGACATGATCAAACGCCGCGGGCGGGGCTGCTTGGCCTTCGCGTCCCGGGCGGCATGTCGCTCCGACGGCCCGTGCGCGACGCTGCGCCGGGGTCCGGTCGGGGTAGGGACGAGGTGCGCGCCGTCGGGCGACGGCGGCGTGGCCCGGTGGACCAGGTGGTCCGCGGACCCGGGGTCAGGCCGGTGACACCGGCGGTGGACAGGGACAGGGGGAACGTGCCGGCAGCCCGGCTACCACGAGCCGGCTGACCTGGGCGGCTATCCCGCGGCTGATCTGGCCCGGTGGTCCGCCTGGGCGTCTGCCAGCAGCTTCTTCCAGGAGCGGACGTCGGGCCGGCGGCGCAGCAGCGCCCGGCGTTCCCGTTCGGTCATGCCTCCCCAGACACCGAACTCGACGTGGTTGTCCAGCGCGTCCGCCAGGCACTGGGTACGCACCAGGCAGCCGAAGCAGCGGGTCTTGACCCGGTTCTGCGCGGCACCCTGGACGAACAGCTCGTCCGGGTCCACGTCGCGGCACGCCGCGAGAGCAGTCCAGTCGCCGTCGAGGGGGGTGTTCAGCAGGTGAGCGTTCCCGGTGCGACGTGCGGCGGTGACGGTGGTCGGGGTGGGGCTTCTGGTCATGCCACCTGCCTTTCTTGTCGAGACCGTGGTCAGGGGACCCGTGCCGGTGACGTGGCGTCGTCCGAAACCGTACGGAGCGCCGTGGCCACGGCACAGACCCCACATGGGTGGTTAACCGTATGGCTAGACCGGGCCATTGATGTCGAACCAGACTGTAGGGCAATCAGTGGCGTCTACGTGTCTCTAAGGTGACGACGGTGTCTCGTTCCTGATACATCTTCCCACCGTTGCCATACGACTACTTAGCGTTGCCAATTCCAATCCCGGGTTCGGCGCCGCGTACCTTTCGAGTTACTGATCCTCCCGGCGGCCGGGAACCGTCCGGCAACGGCAAGGCCGGGTCGGTTCCTGCCCCGCGCGGGTCTGCGGCCGCGGCGATCCCGGCTGCCCACTACGGCCCCGTGGCCTGCCTGCCGCGCGGCCCGGCCGGGTCAGGACCGCGGTCGCGACGAGGCAGGTCGGCATCGCCCATCTGAGCCCGATTGGCGGGTCCGGGGCCGCTGCCCCGGTCTGCTCGCCGGCTTGCTGGCTCGCCGGTAACGG
>JADGHD010000248.1 GCA_019689615.1 Frankia sp.
CGACGTGCTGCTGTACGCGAACAGGGGCGCGATCGACGATCACGCCCCTGTGCTGGTCGGGGTGGCGGGATTTGAACCCACGACCTCTTCGTCCCGAACTACCCGCACGGTGGTCACAGCATGGCGAACCGGACAGTATTCCGTTGGCTCGGTGTGGTCTCGATCGGCTGTAGCCGGGCCGGTTGCTGTACTTCCGTGCTGTACCGCTGATGCCCCGGCGCGGTGCGACGCTCCGGCGGGCGCGGGTGGGTGGCGGCCGACGCGCCCGCCGAGCACGGCCCGCCAGGGCCGCGCGCAGGCGGTTGCGTGGCGGTCGTCGAGTCCTGGCCGTGCGCGGCGCGCCGCGTGGCCTCTAGGGGGGTCGCGGGTGGTGACTGCCACTGCCGCGCGGCCCGGCCGCAGGGTTCGGGCTGAGCTGGCTTCCTCCGTCGGTCGGGCAGGCTGCGCCCTACCCCGGGTTCGTCGGCCGTGCAAGGGCCGCGACGCGACCCGGCCCCGATGGCTGCTGCCGGCCCTTGCGCGGTCGGCGGTTCCGGGGTAGCCCTCGGGTGCCCGATCGGCGGAGGGGGCCAGCGGACCCAGCCATCCATCAAAAACAAGTTCGAACCCCAAAATCCGGCTTCATCAGGAGGTAGTGCCAGGGGGTTCGGGGGACGGAGTCCCCTGAGGACCGGACGACAACCGCCCCGCGCCGATCATCTGGCGTGGGGCGGTCTGCGTGTCCGGCCGAAGGCCGGCCTTGACCAAGTACGGAAAGTTGGCACAGGGCCCGTCATACGGCCGCGATCAGTGCCCGGCCGTCGTGGGAGCGGATGGCGGGTGGTCCGTCGTGTAGGGCGTCGAGGAGCCGGACGGCGTAGGCCTGGTCCATGTGCTGTTCGACCTCGGTGGGGGTCATCCAGCGGATGGCTGCGGTCTCGTCGCCGGTGCTGGGTGTGCCGCCGACGATGTGGCAGCGGAAGACGAGTGCGACGACGCCGAGTGGCATGTTCTTGTAGACGCCGGTGAGGGCTTCGGGTTCGACGAGGTACCCGGTCTCTTCGTGGACCTCTCGGCGTAGGCCGTGGTGGATGTCCTCGTTCAGCTCGAGCACTCCGCCAGGAAGCTCCCAGTGGGCGTTGTCGCGGCGCTGGATCGCGAGGACCTGGCCGGCGCTGTTGACGATGGCCGCGCCGACGCTGACGGAGTGGCGCGGCGCGGGGCTCATGAGTGATCCTCCGATGTACAGTGGCCCGCTGGACTGGACCAGTGTAGGAGCGTCCGTGGTTGTGGGCATCGACCCTGCTAGCGATCGCGCCGCGTTCCGGCAGATCGCGGACCGTCTGCGCGCGGAGATCGAGTCCGGCCGACTCGCCCCCGGCGTCAAGCTCCCGAGTGAGCGCGCGCTCATGGACATCTACGGGACCGCTCGCGGGACGGTGCGTGAGGCGATCGCGCTGCTTCGCTCTGAGGGCCTGGTCACGGTGGAGCATGGCCGGGGCGCGTTCGTGCGACGTCGCCCGCCGGTGCGTCGTCTGGCGAGTGACCGGTTCGCCCGGCACCACCGCGACCGCGGCAAGGCGGCCTACCTGGCCGAGCTGGAAGCCGAGGGCCGCCGTCCGGACGTCCAAGTCCTGCACGTCGGGCCCAGCCCCGTGCCGGCCGACATCGCTCGTCGACTGGGGGTCGCCGATGGCGCGACGGTCCTTGTGCGGCAGCGGATCTACCTCGCGGACGGGGAGCCGATGGAGACGGCGACGTCCTACGTCCCGTGGGAGATCGCCGAGGGTACCGCGATGACGGAGACCGACACCGGTCCCGGGGGGCTCTACGCGCGGATCGAGGAGCGGGGCCACCGTCTCGGGAGGTTCACCGAGGAGGTGACGGCCCGGATGCCGACCGATGAGGAGCGCCGCACGCTGCGCCTGGTCCCGGGCACGCCTGTTATCGCGCTGGTCAGGACGGCGTACGAGGAGTCGGGGCTAGCCGTCGAGGTCTGTGACACGGTGCTGGCCGCTGACCGCTACGTGCTGATGTACGAACTGCCCGCGCGTTAGTTCGTCGAAGGTTGTTGCGAACTGGTCCTGTACCAGTCATAGTGGTCTAGGCGACTGGACGACTAGACCTCTCGGTCGGAAGGCCAGTCCAAGCAAGTGACCCCGGCGGGCTGCCACCCGTCGGGGCCTGAGCACCCGACCGTTGGGGGGTCGAGCGCCTGTGTCCGATTCTCTCTCCTCTGGCGCGTGGCGTGGGCGTGCTGCCTGCGCGGACGCCGATCCTGACTTGTGGTTCCCCGAGGGTGCGCCTGCCGCTGAGGTGGTGCGGGTCTGTGCGGGTTGCCCGGTGCGCCGTGGGTGCGTGGCGGATGACCTGGCGTTGCGCTACCCGGCCGGTGTCCGCGCCGGGCTCGACGAGGACGCCCGGGAGCCGTTGCACGCGGCGTATGCCGAGTACCGCGACGCGATCGCCGTGCGGTACCGGGTTCTTCGCCGGCTGGCCGACCGGGCCGCCGGCCCGTCGCGTAGCTGGGTGCTGCGGGAGCTGGCCGAGTCGCTGGCGGCTGAGGCCGACGCGCTGACCGGTTACGCCCTGGCGTTGGCGCTGGCGGTGCCGGCGGCCGAGTGGGTGGCGGCGCGGGATGCCTACATGGGTGCGGTGGCGGTCCGGCGGGCGGCTGAGCAGGCCGCGGGTCTGGAGGCTGCCACGGTCGGGGTACGGGCTGCGTGGACGCGGCTGCTGGCCGCTGCGCACCGGGTCGCGCTCGCCGCTGCGGCTCCCGCCGTGTCGGCGTCGTCTGTCCCGTCGGCGCTGGTCGGTCTGGTCGGTGCGGTATGAGCCCCGCCGAGCGGATGGCGATCCGGGCCAGTCTGGTCGCGTCGATGCGGTCGGAGGCTGCTCGCGCCGACAGCCAGGTCGGGATCGTGCTCGCCGGGGCGACCGCCGGTCTGGCCCTTGTCGTGACCGCCTGGTCGCCCGCGTCCCTGCCTGTGGCGGTGGCTGTGTTCTGGTGGGCTGGGGTGAGCGCCGCTGTGGCCGGTGTGGCCGCTCTCGGTGTGGCGCTGTGCCCGTCCATCCCACGCCAGCGCACGACCCCGCCGGCCGTGTGGCATGCCTGGCACGCGGTGGACGCGGCGGCGGCGCACCGGCTGACCGGCGCGCTGGACGCCACCCCGGGTGATCTGGCCGCCGCTGACCGTCAGGTGGCAGAGCTGGCCCGGGTGGTGGCCGGCAAGTTCGCCCGGGTCCGGCTCGGCTTGGGCCTGCTGGGTGTGGCCCTGGTGGTGCTGGCGGTGGCCGGCGTGGTCGGGCAGGTGGCGGCATGACCACCGTCGAGCCGCCCGCCACGCCCGCCACGCCGGCCGCGTCCGGTCTCGCGGCCGACCTGGACCGGCTTGCCGGCGAGCTGCGCACGGCCGCAGGCCGTCTGCGCGCGGGTGAGCCGCTGCCGCCTGCCACCGACGATTCCCCGCTGGGCCGGCGCCTCGCCGAGCTGGCGGTGGCCGCCGATCTGCTGTCCCGCTCGGGTGTGACCGACGTGCAGGTGGGGACCGGCGCCGGGGTCTACCTGGCCGTCTACACGCTGGACGGGCTGCGCGCGCTGCTGGACGCGGCGGGCCTGACCGACCCGGCCGACCTGCACGCCTGGGACTGCGGTGAGGGTGCCTGGCACGTCGGCGGCCCGAGCTACCACCGGCACAACGGCACCGCGGTGTCGATCTACTGGATTGCCCGGACCGAGGCTGAGCGGGACGCGGCGCGGGCGTGGCTCGCGCCCCTGGGCGTCCCGACCCCGGCCGAGGAGCTGGCCCGCATCGACGCCACCCTTGACGGGTCCGCCGGGGGTGCCCGACGCCGCAGTAAGGGCGGCAAGCGATGAACCGGGACCGTGTGCGCCGGCTGCGTCGCTTGCAGTGGGGTGTGCGTGGCGCGCTGGCGCTGGGGGTGGCCGCGTCGATCGCGGCGAACATCCTGCACGCCCAGCCGTCGGTCGTGGGCCGGGCGATCTCGGCGTGGTCTCCGATCGCGCTGCTGATCACGGTGGAGCTGATTTCGCGGGTTCCGGTACACCGCCGCGTGTTGGCGGTCGTCGGCCGGGCCGCGACCGCCACCGTGGCCGGGATCGCGGCGTGGGTGTCCTACGGCCACATGGTGTCGGTCGCGGCCCGCTACGGCGAGAGCGACATCTCGGCGCACCTGCTGCCGCTGAGCGTCGACGGCCTGGTGGTCGTCGCCTCGATCGCGCTGCTGGAGGTCGGCGGACAGATCCGCGCCGAACTCGGCGACGTCCACGAGGCCACCGCAGCCACCGTCGTGGAGCCCGCGGCGCCGGACGTGCCGGTCGCCACCGCCGCCCCGACGGGCGATCCTTCCCCCGCGCCGGTGGCGGTATCCACCGCGGCGGCCGATGTAGCCACAGGTCAGGAGGCGGTATCCACCCCCCGCCCGGCCGTGGTGTCCGCACCTCCGCGTGGCGCGGGACGGCGGGCGGTGGCTGCCGAGCGCGCCGCGATCCCGGCGGACGACCCGCGTTCCCAGCGGGAGATCGCCGAGCACATCGCCGCCCGCACCGGCCTGAAGGCCGCGACCGTGCGCGCCTACCTGCGTAGCTCCAACGGTGTGGAGGTGTCCGCGTGAACACCGACTGGATGGACCAGGCCGCCTGCGCCGGGGTGGACGTGGAGGTGTTCTACCCGCCCGTCGGCGACCAGGACAGCTACCGGCAGATCCGCGCCGTCTACTGCGGGCCGTGCCCGGTGCGTCGGGAGTGCCTCGCGTTCGCGGTCGCGGCCGAACCGGCGGACCTGGCGAAGCGGCACGGGATGTTCGGCGGGCTGACCCCGGCGCAGCGCCACGACCCCAAGACCGTGGCCGCCGTCCTGGCCGGCGACGACCCGCCGGCCACCGAGGCGCCGGCCGGCGAGGAGCTGGAGCGTGCGGCGTGAACGTCACGACCTCGATCCGGGATGACCTGCGCCGTCTGCCCTGGCCGGTGGCCGCCGGTCTGGTCGCGGTCGCGGTGGTCGTGCTCGTGGTGCGGGTGGTCGCGCTGCTGGTGTGCCTGGCCGCTGACGGCGTGATGCGGCTGGAGGCCGTGGCGTCGTCGGCGGCCGGGATCGGGCCGTTGGCGTCCGGGGTCGTGGTGATCGAGGGGGAGGGGTGGCGATGACCGAGGAGACCGCCGCGGTCATCGCGGTGGGTGGCACGGTCGTGCCCGGCCCGTGGGTGCCCTCGCCTGCGCCGGTCATCGACGCCGACGGCTGGCATGTTCCCGGGCCGGTCGACCGGCCCGACGTGGCTGGCGAGCCGCTGGCGCCGTGGGAGCGTGCGGTGGAGCGGCGGCCGGTGCTGGCGCCGTGGCTGACCGATCCAGCGGCGCGGCGCGCTGCGGTCGTGTGGTCGGCGCGGGCGGTGCTGCATCCGGTCGCGTTCCACGGCATCCGGGTGCCGCTGTATGTGACGCGGCTGGCCGCGCGGGCGCCGTGGGGCGCGGCACGGCTGGTGCGGGCGGTCGCCCGGTGGGTGGCGGATGCGGACACCCGGGCGCTGATCGCGGGCACGGTCGCGGCCGGCGCGGACGGGTCGACGGCGTACCTGGCGCTGGTGCGCGAGCGCGACGCGAAGGTCAAGCGCCGCGCGTGGCTGGCCGCGGTCCCCACCGGAATGCTGGCCCTGGGCGAGACAGTGGCGTGGTTCGTCGAGCCGTCGGCGTTCTGGGCCAGCGTCGCCGCCGGGGTCGTGGCCCTCGGCGTCGCCGGCCGGCGCCGTGACCGGCCGATCGTGTCGTCGCGGCTCACTTCGTCCGGCGCCCCGCCCCGGCTGACGTCGGATGCCGTGGTCCGGGCGCTCGCGTCGGCGGGCATCACCGGGATGACGCCGAAGGCCGCCGAGACCATCGACTTCATCGCCCCCGGGATCGGCCGCGACGGCCCCGGCTGGCGGGTTGAGCTCGACCTGCCCCACGGGGTCACCGTGGCGCACGTCCTGGATGCGCGGGAACGGCTCGCCGCCGGCCTGCGCCGTCCCCTGGGCGCGGTCTGGCCCGAAGGCCGCCCGGACGTGCACCCGGGACGGCTGGTGCTGTGGGTCGGCGACCGGGACCTGTCCGCCGCGCCTGCGCCGCCGTGGCCGCTGGCCAGATCCGGCACGGTCGACCTGTTCGCCCCCGCGTCGGTGCCCTGGGGTGTCGACCCGCGCGGCCGGCCCGTCGCGGTCGGCCTGTTCGAGAACAACATCCTGATCGGCGCGATCCCGGGCGCGGGCAAGACCGCGGCGTTGCGGCCCCTCGTCCTGGCCGCCGGGCTGGACCCGCTCGCCCAGGTGTGGGTGTTCAACCTCAAGGGCAACCGCGACCTGGCTGCGGCGGAGCTGTTCGCGGCCCGCTACGTGTCCAACGCCGGGCCGATCGGGGTGCAGGCGGCGTTGCAGGGCCTGCGCGACCTCAAGGCCGAGATCGTGCGCCGCACCGAGGTCATGGCCGGCATCCCCGAGACCGCGGCCCCCGACGGCAGCGTCACCCGCGCCCTGGCCGGCCGCGCCGAGCTTGGCCTTCACCCCCTGGTGATGGTGGTCGACGAGGCACAGGTGCTGTTCACCGACGCCGAGTGCGGCAAGGAAGCCGCGACCCTGGCCGCCGACTGCATCAAGCTCGGCCGGGCGTTCGGGGTGATCCTCATCTTGGCCACCCAGCGTCCCGACGCCGCCAGCGTGCCCACCGGCGTCTCCGCGAACGTGTCGATCCGCCTCGCCCTGCGGGTCATGGGCCAGATCGAAAACGATCTGATCCTGGGCACCTCGATGTACCGCAACGGCGTTCGCGCCACCCTGTTCCGCCCGTCCGACAAAGGCGTCGGCATGCTCGTCGGCGGCCGCGACGAACCCACCGTGCTGCGCACGTCGTACATCGACCTGCCCACGTCCACACAGATCGGCCAGCGCGCCCGCGCGCTGCGGCTGGCCGCCGCCACCCTGACCGGCTACGCCGCCGGCCAGTGGCAGCCAGACCACGACAGCGGCCCGGACTACACCCTCATCGCCGACCTGCTCACCGTCATGCCCGAAGACCAGGCCCACAGCGCCGTCCTGTGCGCCCGCCTCGCCAACGCCTACCCAGACCGCTACGACGGGTGGACCCCGGACACCCTGGCCACCAACCTCGCCCCGCTCGGCGTCAGAACACGCCAGACCTGGGCAGCCGGGCTCGACGGCGAGCGGACCAACCGACAGGGCCTCAAGCGGGCCGATCTCGTCACCGCCGCCGAGAAGCCCTAGACCCCACCAGGTCTAGACCTAGACCCCCCTCT
>JADGHD010000249.1 GCA_019689615.1 Frankia sp.
CCCCCGTGCGCCCCCACCACCGCCCTGACCAGGCCCGTGAGCAAGCAGCGCGATCAGGAAGGGCCGGCGGCGGCCCTGCTCGCCGGCACGGGCGCGGGTGGCGGCGCTGGCGCTAGCGGCCGGTGCCGCCGCGGCGGTATGGGGCGCGGGCGCCGGAACGGCCGCGTTCCCTCGGCCGGACGAGCGGGGGTGCCGGCAGGACCGGGACGTCCCATTCCACCACCAGCTCGCCACCCGGGGGCAGGGCCTTCCACTCCTCGCCCAGCGCGCGCAGCCGCCGGGCCGCGGACGCGGCGAGGCCGACGTCGAACGGGGGCGGGCCGGAGCCGACGCTGCGCCAGACCGCGTCCAGCCCGGCGACCGCGGAGGGGTCGTCGCCCTGGGCGGCGGCCCGGCTGACGACGAAGGCGGCCAGCTCGGCGAGCATGATCTCGCTCCGGTTCGCGCGCAGCACGGCGCGCGAGCGCACCGTGGCGTCGTGCCGGCGCCGGCCGGACACGACCCACATGCTCCGGAACTCGGCGCCGGAGGCGATGCTGCCCCAGAAGCCCTTGGCCATGTGCAGTTCGCGTTCCGCGACCAGGTGCCCGAGGTCGTGCGGGACGGCGGACCTGCGGTCGTAGAACGCGAGGCCCATGATCACGCCGTCGGGGCGCTGGATGGTGGCGATCGCGTTGGCGCCGCCGCGCGGCCCGGCGCCGGCCGGCGGTCGGGTGAAGGTCACCAACACATGACCACCATCCGCGCGACCGGGCGCGATCGCAATCGGATTTCGCCGGCCGAGCCGGCCGCCGACGCCCGGCGAGCACACGCTCGGGTGCCCGGGGGGGCCGGGCGGCGGCCGCTGTGGTCGGCTGACACCGCAGCGGCCGTGCGGGGCGCCGCGGTCGGGTGCCCGCCGTGGCCAGCGGGCGACCGCGGTGGTCGGCCGAAGCGTGGGCGGTTGGACCGGCTCGCGGCCGGGTGGGTGGGTCGCGACAGGTGGCGGATGGCGTGGCCGGGTGACCCGCCCGCGTGCTGGGTGGGCCGCCGTTCGGTGACCGGCCCGGCGCGGCCGTGGGGCGTGTTGTGGCTCACGGACGGAACGATCCGCACGAACCAGACGTATCGTCCCGCCGACTTTCCTACGCTGCGCAGAAGGACGCATCGGCCAGCGTCCGACCGGCCGGGTGGCGGCTGGTGGCCAGCCGCCGAGCGGGAGCGAGCGACCGGCGGCGAGACCGGACTGCACGACAGGAGGCGGCGGTGACGACCAAGGCCGGCGCGCAGGCCCACGGCACGGGCGAGATCCCCGAACCACGAGATGCGCCCTCCGGCCCAGGCGCGGCCAACATCGCCGTCCGCACGGCGCACGCCGCGCCCGCCGCTCCCGCGATCCCGGGCTCGCCCGCCCCCGGGGCCGATGACGCCGACGCCGGGGGTTCGCGCGGCACCACCACGCTCACCGCCAGTCGGACCGGGACCGCGCCGGCCGAGGCCCCGGCCACGGAGACCGTCGAGATCGACCCGGCGGACTACCTCGACGGGGTGGGCGCCTTCCTGGCCGGGCCCGCGAACGTGATCATGCAGCTGAGCTGGGCGCCGGTCGGCTACGGCGTGGTCGAGAGCCGGGTGGAGAGCGGGCAGGTGACCCGGCACCCGGTGAAGCGGTTCCGGACGACGTTCAGCTACATCGCCGTTGCCCTGCTCGGCACCGACGAGGACCGCGCCCACCTGCGGGCCGCCGTGAACCGGGCCCACGCCCAGGTCCGCTCCACCGCCGACAGCCCCGTCGAGTACCACGCGATGCGGCCGGACCTGCAGCTGTGGGTGGCGGCCTGCCTCTACTGGGGCGCGGTCGACCTCTACACCCGGCTGCACGGGCCGATGGAGCCAGCCGTCGCGGACGCGTTCTACCGGCACGCCGCCCGGTTCGGCACCACGCTGCAGGTACGCCAGCAAATGTGGCCGGCCGACCGGGCAGTGTTCGAGCGGTACTGGCAGGAGGCGCTGGGCCGGGTGTCGCTCGACGACACGGTCCGTCGCTACCTGCACGACCTGATCACCCGCCGGTCGTTGCGGTTCCCGTTCAACCTCGGCCCGCGTGGGCCGAGGGTGTTCCTCACGACGGGCTTCCTTCCGCCGCGGTTTCGCGCCGAGATGGGGCTTGCCTGGTCCGAGGAGCAGCAGGCCAGGTTCGACCGGCTGCTGCGGCGCATCGGCGCGGTCTCGCGCCGGATGCCCCGCGCGGTCCGGCTGTTCCCGTTCAACCTGCTGCTGTGGGACGTCCGCCGCCGGATCCGCCAGGGCCGCCCGCTCGTCTGACCGGGCGGCCCTGGCGGGTTGATGCCCGGTCATCGCCGACGCGGCAGGGCCGTCGGCGGAGAGCGCCGGCCGGCCAGGTGTGGCCGGCCGGCGCCCGCCGTCGTCAGCCGACGTGGACCGGAGCACCCTCCGGGGCGGACATGTCGTTCCTGCGGGCGCGGATGAACCCGAGCGCCGCCACCAGCGCGAGGAACATCAGCGCGCCGCTCCAGATGAACGAGGTCGTGTAGCCCTCGATCTGGGCCTGGGCCTGCGCGGTGCCACCGGTCCCGTGCGCGGTGAGGTAGTTGGACACGGCGGTCGCGTAGACCGTGTTCAGCAGCGCGACCCCGAGCGAGCCGCCCACCTGCTGCGTGGCGTTCAGCACGGCGCTGGCCACGCCGGCGTCGTGCTGTTCGACCCCGAGCAGCGCCAGGCTGGACATCGGGACGAAGGCCATGCCCATGCCGAGGCTGATCAGCAGCTCGGCCGGCAGCACGTGGCTGGCGTAGCCGGTGTCCAGGCCGACCCGGGTGAGCAGCAGCAGGCCCGCCACCGCGGACGCGGTGCCCGCGGCCATGAGGACCTTCGGGCCGGTGCGCGGGAGCAGCTGGCTGGCCAGCCCGGCCGAGACGATGATGCCGGCGCTGAACGGCAGGAACGCGAACCCGCTGCGCAGGGCGCTGTAGCCCAGCGTCTGCTGGAAGTAGAACGTCAGGAACAGGAACATCGCGAACAGGCCGCCGCCGGCCAACATCGCGACGAGGAACGACCCACCACGGTTGGCGTTGAGCACGACCCGTAGTGGCAGCAGCGGCGCGGCGGCCCGGGCCTCGATCGCGACGAACGCGACCAGCAGCACCCCGGCGGCCACGAGCAGCCCGATGGTCGCCCCGGCGGACCAGCCGTCCTCGGCGGCCCGGGTGAACCCGTACACCAGCGCCAGCAGGCCGAGGGTCACCGTGACCGCGCCGGGCACGTCGTAGCTCGCCCTGCCCTCGGCCCGGCTCTCCCGCACGACCAGCACCGCGGCCATGGCGGCGGCCAGCGCGATCGGGACGTTGACGTACATGCACCAGCGCCAGGACACGTACTCGGTGAGCAGGCCCCCGGCGATGAGGCCGATGGCCGCGCCACCACCGGAGATCGCACCGTAGACGCCGAAGGCCCGGGCACGCTCCTTGCCCTCGGTGAAGGTCACCGTGATCAGCGACAGCGCCGCCGGGGCCAGCAGCGCCGCGCATGCGCCCTGCAGCGCCCGGGCGACGAACAGCGCCTCGGCGTTCGGAGCAGCCCCGCCGAGGGCGGACGCGGCGGCGAATCCCACCAGTCCCCAGATGAACGCCCGCTTGCGCCCGGCGTAGTCGGCCACCCGGCCGCCGAGCAGCAGCAGGCCGCCGAACGCCAGCGTGTAGGCCGTCATCACCCACTGCCGGTTGGCGGTGGAGATATCCAGGTCCAGTTGGGCGTGCGGGAGCGCGATCGTCATGATCGACGCGTCCAGCACCACCATGAGCTGCGAGACCGCAATGATCGCCAGCGCCAGCCAGCGTCGTGGGTCGGGTGGTTGGCCCGGGCCGGCGCCCGCCGAGGGTCTGTAGGCGGTCGCGGTGCCGGTGCCGGCGGCAACCCCGCGGTCGCCGGCTGGCCCGTCGCCGGGCACGACCTCTGTGGGTGCGGTCACATCTTCTCCTCGGGTCTGGTCCGGGGGAACGAGGAGCCCCCACCGGAGCCTTCATCGCTGTGAGTGGTTGACCGCGCGGAGGACGCGGCCAGGACAGTTCGAGGCGCGACGGCGCGGGTGCCGCCGCGCGGACCTATCAGATAGATAGCTAGCTAGATACTAGCTAGCTCAGCCGG
Organism: Frankia sp.; assembly: GCA_019689615.1. Taxonomy (GTDB): domain Bacteria; phylum Actinomycetota; class Actinomycetes; order Frankiales; family Frankiaceae; genus Pseudofrankia. Next base: position 4,144 of record JADGHD010000249.1, read on the forward strand.
ACGCCGAAGCCTCCCATCCACCGAGAAGGACCTAAGGTCCCGACCCTTGCCGAAACACCGAACTGTCCCGTGCTCTGATAGTACGAGATCAAACTATACGAGCATCGGGCTGATCTCAACTACACTTCCGTCATGACCCGCGACGGGGAGACGCCGAACCCGCGCGGCGGCCCTGGCGCCGACGTCAGCGCGCCCCAGGGTGACGCCCGCGACGCCGGCCGGCCGCTCACGATCACCGCGGTGGACGGTGGGCCGGACGACGCCGTCTACCCGCATGACGTGCTGAGCGACGATCCCGACGCCATGGCGGAGCTCGGCTGCCTCAGCGCGCCGACGGCCCCGGACGAGATCGACGACATGGTCAGGGAGTGGCAGCAGGACCACCCCGAGGTCGACCGGGAGGCGCTCGCCTGCTTCGTCCGGCTCAAGCGGCTCAGCCGCGACCTCGAGATGTGCACAGGGGCGGTGCTGCGCCGGCACAAGCTGACGGTCGGCGAGTTCGACGTGCTCGCGGCGCTGCGCCGGTCCGGCCCGTCCTGCACGTCGATCCCGTCGAAGCTGTCCGAGATGCTCATGCTGTCGCGGGCTGGCATGACCAACCGGCTCGACCGGCTGGAGGCCGCCGGACTGGCCGAGCGCCGCCTCGACCCGGCGGACCGGCGCAGCTTCCAGATCGCGCTGACCGAGCGCGGCCGTCAGGTCATCGACGCCGCGCTCGCCGAGCACGCGCAGATCATCAACCGGATCAACGCCGTGCTCCCGCCCGACCAGCGCCAGTGCCTGGACCTGGCGCTGCGCGCCCTGCTCGGCGTCTTCCAGATCGCCGAACACGCGCGCAGGCCGTCCACCAACCGCGCCGCCGCCCGCTGACCGCGGGCCACGACCAGCGCGCGCGTCCGCGCGAGCGACGCCGGGAACGCCCGCCGGCTCGTGCGGACGCGGCCGGCGCCGACGGCTGATCGGTGGCCGCGCGCTGGATCACCCGCCATCCGACCTGCTCGCCGAGGCGGTGCGTCGGCGCTGGCCGACCCGGTCCCGGTCGCGCGAATCAGGAGACGGTGGCGGCGCGGGCCCTGGCCAGCAGGTACTCCCCCGCCACGACCGGCGGGTAGGCGGTGCCGGCGGCGAGCGGCTCGACCACCGTGTCGACGTCGGCCTCCAGGAAGACGATGAGCGAGATCAGCTCCTCGTCCGGGGCGTCGGCCGGCGGCGGCAGCACCCGGTGGCGGGTCGAGCGCCAGCGGTCGCCGGTCCAGCGGCCGAGCAGGTCGGCGACGTTCACGGTCAGCGCGTCCGGCACGTACGGCGCGTCGGCCCAGCCGCCGTCGCGGGTCTGCACCTGCAGGCCGCCGTACCCGGGCTGGCGGTCGAGGATGGTCAGCACGCCCCAGTCGGTGTGCGGCGCGATCCGGTACTGCCCGGGCAGCGGCGGCCCGGTCTCCCGGCGCGACGGGTACCGGTTGATGTTGAGGGTGTGCGGGCCGCGGCGCACCCGGTCGACGAACCAGCTCTCCGGCAGGCCGAACGCCGTCGCGCAGATCCGCAGCAGCTCGTAGTAGAGCTCGCGCACCTCGCCGGTGAACCGCTCGCACAGTTCCTCGAGCTCCGCAATCTCCGCTGGCCAGACGTTGTCGGCGAACCAGAGCTCGTCGATGGCCGGGTCGCCGGTGCGGAACGTGCGCCCGAAGGTCAGGCTCTCCTTGAGGTCGGCCCGGCGGGCGTCGGCTGCCTCGCCGTGGTACGCGTTGGCCTCGGTGCCCGGCGCTATCCAGCCACGGCCGCCGACCGGCGTGGTGTAGCGGGCCTTCACCGCGGCCGGCAGCGCGAAGAACCGCCGCGCCGACTCGCGGATATCCGCGCGCAGGCCGGCGCTGATGCCGTGGCCCACCACCATCAGGAAGCCCGACTGGCGCAGTGCCGTGTCCAGCTCGCGGGCGACCTGGAGCCGCTGCGCCCCATCCCCCTCCCGCCACCGGCGCAGGTCGATCAGCGGAATGTCCGGCGTCCCGGCCGCGGCGGTGGTGTCGGCGCCGTTGCCGCCGGCCACGGCCGACGAGTTCATGCTCGCCATCGCTCCTGTCGCCTCCTCGTCCAGGCCGCCTGGGCCCGCGCCCACTCCCACTCTCGCCCGCCGTCCGCGCGTCGCCGGCCCGACGCGTCTCGCCGGGCCGCGCGCCGAGCGCTCCCCGCCGCTGCGCCGACGGTTCGTCCCTGCCCGTGCTCGTGCCCGCCAAGGCCATTACCGCCCGGCCACGTTTCACCGGAGCGGATTCCCCGGTTACGACGCGGTGCCGGCGGCCATCGCACCGCCGAGACAGCCGCGTCGACCTGGTCGCCCCGCCCGCGCGGGGTGGCTCGTCGGGTGGCGAACGACCGATGGCGCCCGGACGGTCGGGCGACGTCAACGACTACTCGCCGTACCCACAACCCACTGCCGTTCCGGCATGCCGCGGCCCGGCCGACAGCACGCATCTCCCGCCGATCTCCTGGCGCGCTGGCACCCCGCCGCCGCGATCCCCCTGCCCCGAGCAGCCGGAACCGCCGGCCGGCCGGTGCGGAGCCACTCGCCTGTCGGCGCCAGGACGAGCGCTGCCCGGCCGCCTTGCCCGGCCCCGTCGGTCCGGTGCGAACACGCTCCGTATGCGTTGCGCACTGATTGAGATGCCGGTGGGTGGTGTCACCGGCGTTTGCGGAGAATTGTCCGCGTGGCGGTTCACTGGACACAGGAGCTACCCGTTCTCGCGAACGACGCCGAGACGGCGCTGCGGGCCGCGTACGGGGCAGCGATGCGCAGCGGCGACCTGACCGGTGCCGCGGTGGCGGCCTGCGACCTGGCCGGGGTGCTCGCGCGACGGGGCCGGCTGGCCGAGGCCGAGGCGGCCTACCGGTTCGCCAGCCGGACCGGCCCGCCAACGCTCGTCGGCGTGGCGGCGCTCGGGCTCGCCGCCGTGCTGCGGGCCCAGCCCGGCCGGGCCGGCGAGGCGGCCGCCCCACTGCGGCAGGCCGCGGACGACGCCGACCCGCGGGTGCGCGCCGCCGCGGTCGCCGGGCTGCTGCCCCTGCTGGACGACCGCGAGCTGCTCGGCCTCGCCCACCGGC
>JADGHD010000250.1 GCA_019689615.1 Frankia sp.
GCGGGGGCGGGCTGGCCGGCCTCGTCCCGGCCGGCGACCTGCACCTCGACGTTGAACAGCAGCCGAACGGACTCCTCCTTGATCCCCTCCATCATGGCCTGGAACATCGCGTAGCCCTCGCGCTGGTACTCGACCAGCGGGTCGCGCTGTCCCATCGCCCGCAGACCGATGCCCTCCTGCAGGTAGTCCATCTCGTAGAGGTGCTCGCGCCACTTGCGGTCGAGCACGGCGAGCACGACCCGGCGCTCCAGCTCGCGCATCAGCGGCTCGCCGTTCGGGCCCTCGCCCAGCTCGGCCTCGCGCCGGTCGTAGGCGTCCTGCGCGTCCTTCTGCAGGTCCTCGATCAGCGCCTCGGCGGTCAGCCCGTCCCGGTCGTCCGGGGCCGGGGCCAGCACGCCGACGGGGTAGAGCTGGTTGAGCCCGTTCCACAGGGTGTCGAGGTCCCACTCCTCCGGGAAGCCCTCGGCGGTGGCCCCCTCGACGTAGGCCCGGATGGTGTCGTCGATGAAGTGACGGACCTGCTCGTGCAGGTCGGCACCCTCAAGTACGCGGCGGCGCTCCTCGTAGATGACGGTGCGCTGCTTGTTCATCACCTCGTCGTACTTGAGGACGTTCTTGCGGATCTCGAAGTTCTGGCTCTCGACCTGGGTCTGGGCCGAACGGATCGCCCGCGTCACGATCTTCGACTCGATCGGGACGTCCTCGGGGATCTGGAGCCGGTCCATGATCCCTTCGACGGCGGACGCGTTGAACAGCCGCATCAGGTCGTCGCCGAGGGACAGGTAGAACCGCGACTCACCGGGGTCGCCCTGCCGGCCGGAGCGGCCACGCAGCTGGTTGTCGATCCGGCGGGACTCGTGCCGCTCGGTGCCCAGCACGTACAGGCCGCCGGCCGCCAGCACCTCGTCGTGCTCGGTGGCGACCGCCGCGCGGGCCTTCTCCAGCGCCTCCGGCCAGGCCTCCTCGTACTCCTGCGGGGTCTCCAGCGGGGACAGGCCGCGCTTGCGCAGCTCGTCCTGGGCGATGAACTCGGGGTTGCCGCCGAGCATGATGTCGGTACCGCGGCCCGCCATGTTGGTCGCGACCGTGACCGCGCCCTTGCGACCGGCCTGGGCGACGATCGCCGCCTCACGCTCATGGTGCTTGGCGTTGAGGACCTCGTGCTTGACGCCCTGCTTGGTGAGCAGTTTCGACAGGTACTCGGAGTTGGCGACGCTGGTGGTGCCGACGAGGACCGGCTGGCCCTTGCGGTGGCGCTCGACGATGTCCTTGACGACCGCGGCGAACTTCGCCTCCTCGGTCTTGAAGACCACGTCCGGCTGGTCCACCCGGATCATCGGCTTGTTCGTCGGAATCGGCACGACGCCGAGCTTGTAGATCTGGTGGAACTCGGCGGCCTCGGTCATCGCCGTACCGGTCATACCGGACAGCTTCTCGTAGAGCCGGAAGTAGTTCTGCAGGGTGATCGTGGCGAGGGTCTGGTTCTCCTGCTTGATCTCGACCTTTTCCTTGGCCTCGATCGCCTGGTGCATGCCCTCGCTGTAGCGCCGGCCGTGCAGGATTCGACCGGTGAACTCGTCGACGATCAGGACCTCGCCGTTCGCGACGATGTAGTCCTTGTCCCGCTTGTACAGCTCCTTCGCCTTCAGGGCATTGTTCAGGTAACCGACCAGCGGGGTGTTGACCGACTCGTAGAGGTTGTCGATGCCGAGCTGGTCCTCGACCTTCTCCACGCCCGACTCGGTGATGGCGACCGTGCGCTTGCCCTCGTCGACCTCGTAGTCGACGTCGCGCTTGAGCAGCGGGGCGATCCGGGCGAACTCGGTGTACCAGCGGGTGGGCTGGTCAGCCGGGCCGCTGATGATCAGCGGAGTCCTGGCCTCGTCGATCAGGATCGAGTCGACCTCGTCGACGATGGCGAAGTAGTGGCCGCGCTGGACCAGCTCCTCGCCGCTCCAGGCCATGTTGTCGCGCAGGTAGTCGAAGCCGAACTCGTTGTTCGTGCCGTAGGTGATGTCGCACGCGTACTGCTGGCGGCGCACGGCGGGCGGCATCTGCGGGTGGATCACCCCGACGGACAGGCCGAGGAACCGGTGGACGCGGCCCATGTTCTCGGCGTCACGCTGTGCGAGGTAGTCGTTCACCGTGACGACGTGCACGCCCCTGCCGGTGAGCGCGTTCAGGTAGGCGGGCAGCGTCGAGACCAGGGTCTTGCCCTCACCGGTCTTCATCTCGGCGATGTTGCCGAGGTGCAGGGCCGCGCCGCCCATGATCTGCACGTCGAAGTGCCGCTGGCCAAGCGTGCGCTTGGCCGCCTCGCGCACCGCGGCGAACGCCTCGGGCAGCAGGTCGTCCAGCGTCTCGCCGTCCGCCAGCCGCTGGCGGAACTCGTCCGTCATCGCCCGCAGCTCGCCGTCGGAAAGGCCGGTGAAGTCGTCCTCGATGAGGTTCACCTGCTCGGCGATCGCCTTGAGCTTGCGCAGGATCCGTCCTTCGCCGGCGCGCAGGATTTTCTCGATTACCACGTGCGGGACTCCTCCGGCAGGATCTGTCGGCGAGCTCACCGACACCACGATGCTAGTCCTTCCCCAGCGGGCCGACCTCGACCACGCGGGGGCCATGACTGGCAACGATTCGCGCTCGCCCGGCGTGCCACCGGCTCGCGGGCCGGGCCGGGGCCGCGGGCGCGGCACCCGGCAGGGGCTTCCCGGGCCGGCACGGATGGCCGCTCGGAGCGCGCGGGTGCCGCGCGTGGCCGGCCATGCGGGTGCCGCACGTGGCCGGGACATGGGCCATCCTGGGTGACCGGTGGCAGGAAGGAGCGCGATGCCTGCGATCGAGCCCGTCGAGATCACCGCGGGCGAGGTGCACCTGCGCCCGTGGCGCGATGACGACGCCGACGGCGTGTTCGCCATCTGCCAGGACCCGCAGATCCAGCGGGGCACCCGGCTTCCCCTGCCGTACGTGCGGGAGCACGCGGTCGACTTCGTGAGCCGGATCTCCCCGACCGCCTGGGCGACCGGGACCGGAGCGCACTTCGCGGTGGTGGACGCCACCACCGGCGAGCTGCTCGCCTCGGTCGGGCTCGCGGACCTGCGCGACCCGGACGGGCTGCCCGGGGTGGCCCCGGGTGGCGACGGCGAGGTGGGCTACTGGTGCGCCGCCGCCGCCCGCAACCGCGGGGTGACCACGGCCGCGGTCGGGGCGATCTGCCGGTGGGGGTTCGCCGCCCTGGGGCTTCGCCAGATCCGCTGGCAGGCGCTGGCCGACAACACCGCGTCGGCCAGGGTGGCGGCCAAGGCCGGGTTCACGATCATGCCCGAGCCCCGGCCGCTCCCGCACGTGCGGGACGGGCGGGTGCGCGACTTCCTGGTCGGGGTGCTGCGGCCGTAGCCGGGCACCCGCCGGACCGGCGGTCAGGTGATCTCGAGGAGCTTCTCCCGGACCGCGTAGACGACGGCCTCCATCCGGGAGTGCAGCTGGAGCTTCTCCAGGATGTTGCGGATGTGGTTCTTGACCGTGTTCTCGCTGATGAACAGCTGCTTGGCGATGTCGCGGTTGTTCATGCCCTTGGCGACCAGCCGGAGGACCTCCATCTCCCGGTCGGTCAGCCGCGGCGTCGGCAGCTGAGGCCGGTCATCCTTGTTCTTGATCATGGAGGCGAACTCGGTGAGCAGCTTTGACGCCATCGACGGGCTGATCAGGCTCTGGCCGTTGTAGACCGCGCGGATGTCCCGGGCCACCTCGTCGATCGAGATCTCCTTGAGCAGGTAGCCCATGGCGCCGGCCTTGATGGCGTCGTAAAGGTCGGCCTCCTCGTCGCTGATCGTCAACATCACGATCTTCGCGCTGGGCACCGCCTCCTTGATGGCGCTGGTGGCGTCGATCCCGCCGCGCTTGGGCATCCGCACGTCCATCAGCACGATGTCCGGGGCCATCTCCTGGGCCATCGACACCGCCTCGGAGCCGTCCGCGGCCTCGCCAACGACCTCGATGTCCGGCTCCTGCGCGAGCACCATGAACAACCCGCGACGGAACAGGGCGTGGTCGTCAACAATCAGTACACGGATGGGGTTCTCCTCCGATGGCGTCCGCAGCGCCTCACCAGAACGCTGCTCGTCCACCGTCATCTGACCTCCCTAGGGACCACTGCCCCGGTTACCCAAGCGCCGCGCGGCCACGCGCCGGCGCGGGGACTCCCCTCGTCCCCGCGTCGGCGCGGCGGTTTCCTGGTTACGGCGCTGGTACCGCCTGACCGACCGGCTCACGTCCTCAACGCCGATGATCCCACGACGACGGGACGAAGCGGCTGTCCAGACGGTGGAAACCTCCGGGGCCCGGGTCCCACGGCCGGAGCTAGCCGGTAGCTGCCCGGCGGCCCGAGGCCATTGCCACGGGCTCGGCCTGCCGGCCGGACTCCGCGGCCGGCTGCTCGCCGGACGCCGGCTCGGGATCGTCGGGTCCGATCAGGTGGATCACGCCGTAGTCGTATCCGCGCCGCCGGTAGACCACGCTGGGCCGGCCGGACCCGACGTCCTGGAAGAGGTAGAAGTCGTGCCCGACCAGCTCCATGTTGGACAGCGCCTCCTCCAGGGTCATCGGCGCGGCGCGGTGCACCTTGCGGCGCACCACCATGGGTGAGCGGTACGGCTGCTCGTAGCGGTCGGCCTCCAGCTCATCCGCGATGTCCCGGGTGTCGGGCCGGATCCGCGCGCCGAGCGCCATCGGCCCGGTGCCGACCGTGTTGGCCTCGTCCCCCGGCGACTCGTCGGCCGGGAACGCCCGGCCCGCGGCCGCGGCGGCCACCGTGGGCCGGCCGGGCACCGCCCCGGAGGACGCGCGCACCCGCTCCAGGGACTCGTCCAGGGTGACCCGGTCGCCACTGCCGGGTGCCGGCAGCCCGGTCACCGAGGAGGCGACGACGGCGGCAGCGGCCGCCCGCGGCCCACCGCGGCCGGTGGGGCTGCCGGTGTAGGCGCGGGTGTGGTTGCCGTGCAGACGGTCGGCGCGGCGCTCGGCCACCCGGCGCATCCGTTCGAAGAGCTTGCCGCTGGCGCCGTCGAGCGCGGCGTACGGGTCGGCGGCGGCGGCCTCCGCGCGGATCAGCGGGCCCCGGGAGTAGACGGTGAGCTCCACCCGGTCCCGGACGTCGGAGAGGCGCGGGTTCGACTCCCGGGACAGCTCGACGTCCACCCGCATGGCCTTGCCGTCGAACTTCTCCAGCTTCGCCAGCTTGGTCTGGACGTGATTGCGGAACCGTTCCGGGACCGCTGTGTTCCGGCCCCTGACCACGATGTCCACGCGATCCACCTCCTGTTGCGCCGGCCGGGCGCCCGTTCGCCGCCGCGGCGGCGAACCACCGCGGGTGGATCGGACGTCCGGCGCCCGGCGCCCGTGCCGAGCCCGGTCGGGCCCGGTCGACGCCGGGTCTCGTCGTCCTACTGGCTGTCCCCCGTCTCGGCCAAGGCGTGCGCCTGTCGTCGTCGTGTGGTCTCGATCCGTCCTGCCTGCTCGTGCGCTCCTCTGTCGGTAGGAGGCGCCGGTTGTGTGACGGCGCGCACATTTGCCGGCGCGGTCAGCCGCGGTTGGGCACCGGTTGGCCACTCGGCGCACCAACGGGCACCGGGCGGCCGGTTCCAGGAACACCTCCGCTGACCGGGTCGTGGCCGCCCGTCACCCCCGGGACCACTAGTTTCCCCCTTCCGTTACCCGTGTGGCCGGCAATTGGACACGTGGGCGTGCCGGGCCGCACACCGCCGGACCGGCGGTGGCCACCGCGGCAACGGCGGCCGCCGCGGTCACCGGGACGCCGGCCGCCCGCAGCGCCCGGGCCGCCTCGGCGACCGTCGCCCCGGTGGTGACCACGTCGTCGACGACCACGACCGCCACGCCCGCGCCGCCGGCGCCGGTGGCGGCGGCGAGGCGGGCGGCGCGGGCCGGGCTGGCGGCGAACGCGCCGGCGACGTTGCTGGCGCGCTCGTCTGAGCCCAGGTCCGCCTGGTCGGCGGTCCGGCGGACCTGGCGGAGCAACGGCGCGAGCCAGACCGGCCGCCCGGCGCGGCGGGCGTCCGCCGCCGCGGCGCCGGCCAGCCGGGCGACGTGGTCGAACCCGCGCCGACGCCGGGCAGCCGCGCTCGCCGGGACCGGCACCAGCAGCACCACCGGCCCCGGCCCACGCTGGCGCGGCGGCGGGCCGCTGACCGCCAGCGCCGCCGCCACGGCCCCGCCGAGCGCCGCCGCGAGCGGGCCGGTCAGGTCGAGCCGACCGCGTTCCTTGAACGCGACCACCAGCGATCCGGCCGGCCCGTGGTAGCGGGCCGCGGCGACGCACGGCGGCAGCCCGCGCGCCCGGGCCGCGCGCCCCCGCCCGGCCGCCACCAGCAGCCCGCCACCGGCCAGCGCGCCGGCGCACCCCGGGCACAACGCCACGCCGGGCCGCTCGCAGCCCGCGCAGCCGCGCGGCAGCACCAGCTCACCCAGGGCGCCCAGCAGCGAGCGGGCCAGCCCGTCCGCGCGCCGGCCCACGCCGACGAGACCATCGCCCGCCGCCGGCCGGCGGGGCGGCGCCAGAGAAGGCGCACCTGGCGCCAGGGCGACCGCGCCGCACGCCTGGTCGCGCCTGCCTCGCCCAGCGGCCCGTCGCGCCGGTTCGCTCGGTTCCCTCACCGCGTACACGCGGGCAGGATCAACGGCCCGCGGGCCGCCTGCCCGGCGGTTCGCGAGCCTGTGGACGACCGGCCACCGGTGGACAGCCAGTCGAACACGCGATCGATTCGGCGGGCCCTGTCGGCTCGCGGACATTCCCACCCGGAGGTGGCCAGGACGGCTCTGGGAGGATAGGAACTCCGTCAGGCGGGACATCACCGGTAACCCACCGTGATGGGCACCGGCCGGACGGGCCAGGCGCCACCGCGCCGACGCACTGCCAGACCAGACCGCCGCTGTGCCTCGTGGCCCCCGCTTTCGGCGGCCGGCCCGGCGCACGGCCGCCCAGCACGCCCAGCAAGCCCAGCAAGCCCAGCCGGCGAGGACGCCGGCCGAAGCCCAGGAGTCGCCCCGATGGCCGCGTCGCCCCCGCCAGCCGCGCCGCCCCCGGGCGCGCCGCCGGGACCACCGGCCTGGGGGTCGCCGGCGGGCATGGCCGCCCCGCCGTGGCCGCAGCAGCCGCCAGCCGCGGGCCCGCCGGCCCCGTCGGCGCCGGCCCGCCCCGCCTGGGCGGTGCCGGGTGA
>JADGHD010000251.1 GCA_019689615.1 Frankia sp.
GGGGGGGGGGGGGGGGGGGGGGGCCCCCCCGGCTGGGTGGCTGGCCGGTCAGCCGGCGCTCTGGTCGAGCCAGAGGGTGTCCATCCGGACGGAGCCCTGGCCGTAGGTCTCGATCCCGCCGACCTTGGTCGTCGACAGCACCGCCCCGACCGTGCGCAGGTACGGCATGAACGGCAGGGTCTCGATCAGCCGCTCCTGGACGGTGCGGTAGGCCGCCCGCCGCGCGTCGACGTCGGTCGTCGTCCGCCCGGCCTCGAGCGCCTTGTCGACCTCCGGGTCGCTGTACTTGCTCAGGTTGCCCGGGGCGCCGGTGCTCAGCAGCCGGCTCAGCGGCGGCTCGGGGTCGATGGTGATCCAGCCGTAGATGCTCGCGCCGTACTCGCCGGCCGCGAGCCGGCGGAACCAGGTGGCCTGGTCGTTGGTCTCGATCTCCATGTTGACGTTGCTGAACGACTCGAGCTGGGCCTGCATGGCCTCCGCCACCCGGCTGGACTCGGTCGACTGCGGGATGATCATCGTGAAGTCGACGGGCTTGCCGTCGGCGGCGAGCTCGTCGAACAGCGCCTGCGCCTTCTCCCGGTCGGGCTTCGGGAAGGTCAGCTCCGGCGTGTAGAACGGGCTCTTCTCGCGGAACAGCGTGGTCGGGATCTCGCCGAGGCCCTCGAACGCCGCGTCCTGCACCAGCTCGAGGTCGATCGCGGCGAACATCGCCTGACGCGCGCGCAGGTCGTCGAACGGCGGCTTCGTCAGGTTGAACATGATCGTCGTCATGCCGTCGAGCTGGGGGTCGGTGACCACGAAGCCCCCCTCGGCCGCGTCCGCCTCGGCCTCCTTGGTGGTGCTGATCACCACGTCGGCGCCACCGGTCTGCAGCGTCTGCAGCCGGGTGTTCATGTCCGGCGCGGCGCGGATCTCCAGCCCGTCAAGGTAGGGGCGAGGGTCGTCGTAGTAGTCGGGGTTGCGGGTGAGGATGAGCCGGTCCCCGCGCCGCCACTCCTCGAGGATGAACGGGCCGGCCCCGACCGGGTTGCTGTTGAACGCCTCCTGGCCGGCGGCCAGCGCGGTCGGCGACGCGATCCAGTTGAGCGCGGAGGCGACGATGTTCTGGCCGATGTGCGCCGTCGGCTGGGCGACGGTGAACTGGAGGGTGACCGGGTCGACGACGGTCATGGTGCCGATCACCGCGGCGGCCGAGACGTTGAGCGAGAGCGCGACCGTCGGGTCCTTCGTCCGCTCCCAGTTGAACTTGACGGCCTCGGCGTCGAACGCCGTGCCGTCGGTGAACTTGAGGCCCTCACGCAGCTTGAGCGTGTAGGTGACGTTGTCCTCGGTGGTGAGCGACTCGGCGAAGCCGGGGGAGAGCTCACCGGTGGTCTGGTCGCTGTTGAACAGCTGACCGAACAGCGCGTTCCCGTACACGCCGGTGAGCGCGTACGAGTTGTAGAACGAGGCGGGGTCGAGGGTCGCCGGCTCGGTCGAGGCCACGAGCCGCAGGGTGCCGCCGGACTGCGGCGGGCCGGACGCGGCCTGGGCCGGCGCGGTGCCCCCGCCGCCGGTGCTGTCGCCGCTGTCGCCACCGCCGCCGCAGGCCACGAGGGCTAAGGAGGCGAGAGCCGCCAGGGCCGCCGCGCGGACCGCGACCCGTCGTCTGATCGTGCGCATGGGCAGGTACTCCTGGAGTCGGGGACGTCGGAATCAGTGCCAGCCCGTGGCTGACCGGCCGGAGTCGTGACCGGTAGCGGTGTCCGGCCGCCGCCCCTTCCTGGCGGCCGGTGGGCGCCGGGCTGCCAGCGCCCGGCGAAGCAGCAGATGCGGCGGTGCGGTTCGCGACCCGCGCCGCAAGCACAGTGCGGTCGCACCAATATAGAACCACGTTCTTTCAGGACACAACGGCTTGACTAGCGGCGCGCTAGCTGCATATGTCTGCGTCGGTCTTGGCCACGGCCGCCCGTCGGGGGCCATATAGAACTTCGTTGCCACCTATGGGGCCGATCGGTGGTGCCGCCCTGCCCGGTTCGCGAGACTGCGGTCGCGTGGCGCTGCCGGCCGAGGCAGGCCGCCGGCCAGGACCGGCCGCCACGACGGGCATGACGGGAAGGTTGGGCAGCCACCGATGAGCACCCCCGGCACCGCCAGCGGCACCCCCACGGCCCCCGCCGCCGGCGGCTCCCTGCGCGTAGGGCTGACCTGGGGCGGCGACCCGGGCCGGGCGCGCGCCTACGACGCCGAGCCGGCCATCGACTCGCTGTGGACCGGCGGCCACGTGGCATCGCGCAACCCGACGCCCGAGGCGATGATGGGCCTCGCCCGGCTGTCGGCCCTGACCGAGCGGGTGCGCATCGGCACGTCGATCCTGCTGCTGCCGCTGTACTCGCCGGCGATCGTGGCCAAGCAGGTCGCCGACCTCGACCGGGTGACGAACGGCCGGGTCATCCTCGGCGTCGGCATCGGCGGCGAGTACCCGCAGGAGTTCCGCGCCTGCCAGGTGCCGATCTCCGAACGCGGCCGGCGGACGAACGAGTCCATCCAGCTGCTGCGCCGGCTGTGGACGGCCGAGGAGATCTCGCACGACGGGCCGTACTACCCGATGGCGGACGTGCGGATCCACCCGGCGCCGGTCCAGCCCGGCGGCCCGCCGATCGTCGTCGCCGGCCGCAGGGAGCCGGCGATGCGCCGGGCCGCGCTGCTCGGCGACGGCTGGATGCCCTACCTCTATTCCCCGCGCCGCTACGCCGACTCGGTCGCCACCATCCGGCGGATCGCCGCCGAGAACGGTCGGGACCTCGCCGGCTTCGACTGGTACGCCTTCGTCTTCGTCAACGTGCACGACGACGGCGACGCCGCGCGCGAGCAGGCAGCGCGGATGCTGGGCGGGCAGTACAACCAGGACTTCCGGGCCATGGTCGACCGGGTCGCGGCCGCCGGCACCGCCGCCGAGGTCGAGCGCAGGCTCACCGCCTTCCTCGACGCGGGCGCCCGCCACCTGATCTTCGTGCCGGCCGCCCGTGAACCGGCCGCCGCCAACCTCGTCGTGCGCCGCCTGCTCGACGAGATCGTGCCCGCGCTGCGCGAGCGGGCCGACCAGGTGGACCAGCCCACCGCGCCAGGCTCCTGACCGCGCCCGGCCGGCCCGGCGACGGAGCGGGCCGCATCGCTCGCGGGTGCGCGTCCCGGCGGCGAAGCTGAAGGTCAACGACGGCCGGCCGGCGCGGAAGGAGATGTCGTCATGGCAGCGCCCGCGGACACCAGGATCAGCGCAGCCCAGCGGATCCGGGAGTTGGGCCGCGAGCGCCCGGACGAGGTGGCGTTACGCCACATCGCCCAGGACGGCACCGAGACCACCGCCACCTGGGCGGAGCTCGACCGGCGGTCGAGCCAGCTGGCCGGCGCACTGGCCGGCCGCGGTGTCGGGCAAGGCGACCGGCTGGGCATCGAGCTGCGCGACTCCCCGCAGTTCGTGCTGGCGGCGCTCGCCGCGTGGAAGCTCGGCGCGATCCCGGTGCCGGCCCGCTGGGACCTGCCCGACTGGGAGCTGGCCCGGCTGCGCCAGGTGATCGCGGCGCCGGTCTACCTGGATACCAGCGAGCTCGCCTGGATCGACGACACCGCTCGGTTGCCGGTCCCCGACCTGCCCGACGCGGTCTCGCCGTCGATGAACGGCATCTGCAGCTCCGGCTCGACCGGGACCCCGAAGGTGATCGTCACCGGCCGGCCGTCGCTGTACGACCCGATGCTGTCGGTGCCGTTCGCCGCTGCCTGGGGCACCGAGGTGCCGCGGCCGCAGGAGATCCTGGTGCTCGCGCCGATGTACCACGCGAACGGCTTCACCACGCTGTACGCGCTGCTCGTCGGCGACCACCTGACCGTGTTGGAGAAGTTCGACGCGGCGCGGGTGGTCGACGCGGTCGAACGCCACCGGGTCTCGACCTTCACCGCGACCCCGACGATGCTCAAGCGGATCGCCGACCTGCCCGGCATCGACGCCCGTGACCTCAGCAGCCTCGTGTTCATCCTGCAGGGCGCGGCCCCGATGCCACCGTCGCTGGCCCACCGGTGGGCGAAGCTGATCGGCCCTGAGCGGATCATCATGGCCTACGGCATGACCGAGGGCCTGGGACTGGCGGCGATCCGCGGCGACGAGTGGCTGACCCGCCAGGGCAGCGTCGGCCGTGGCTTCCGCGAGACCGAGATCAAGGTGCTCGACCTCGATGGCCGGCCGGTGCCGCCGGGCGAGATCGGCGAGGTCTACCTGCGCTCGTCGATGTCCGACGGCTACGAGTACCTGGGCGGCGCGCCCCGGATGCGGCAGACCGACGACGGCTTCGCCACCGCCGGCGACATGGGCTACCTCGACGCCGACGGGTTCCTCTACCTCGTGGACCGGCGCGTCGACATGATCGTCACCGGCGGCGCCAACGTCTTCCCGGCGCAGGTCGAGGCCGCGCTGATCGACCACCCGGGCATCGCCGACGTCGTCGTCATCGGCCTCGCCGACCCCGAGTGGGGCCGGCGGGTGCACGCCATCATCGCCCCGGCCGACCCGGCTGCCCCGCCCACGCCCGACGAGATCCGCCAGTACGCGAAGTCCCGGCTGGCCGCCTACAAGGTCCCGAAGTCGGTTGAGATCGTCGACGCCATCCCCCGCAGCGAGGCCACGAAGGTCAACCGGGCCGCGCTGGTCGCCGCCCGCGGCGGCTGAGGGCGGCCGGCCGACCGATCCATGGCGCCAGGCGGACTGCATTTTCTATATTTGATACAGAATCCGGACGGACCGAGGAGGCCCAGCGTGGCGGACCAGGCGGGAGCAGCGACCGGTGAGCCGACAGTCCGGCGCGGGTGGGAGCCCGTGGACCCGGTGCCGGCCGGCGACCCGACCGCGGCGTTCCGGCTGGACGGCCGGGTCGCGGTGGTGACCGGGGCCGCGTCCGGGATCGGGCGGGCCGCGGCGGTCACGTTCCACCAGGCCGGCGCGTTCGTCGTGCTCGCCGACCTGGCCGCCGACGGCCTCGCGCGCACCGCGGAGCTGGCCGGCGGGCCAGACGGCACGCTGGTCGTGCCGACCGACGTCCGGGACAGGGCCGCGGTCGACGCGCTCGCGGCGGCTGCGGTCGGCGTCCGTGGGCACCTGGACGTCTGGGTGAACTGCGCCGGCATCCTGCGGCACGGGCCGATCCTCGACACGACCGAGGAGGACTTCGACGCGATCGTCGCGGTCAACCTCAAGGGCGTCTACCACGGCGCGTTGGCCGCCGCCCGGATCATGGCCAAACAGGGCTCCGGATCGATCATCAACCTGTCCTCCGGCGCGGCCGACGCCCCGGCTCCCGGCTACAGCCTGTACGGGCTCACCAAGGCCGGGGTACTGATGCTCACCCGGTCGCTCGCCGCCGAGCTGGGACCGCTCGGCGTCCGGGCGAACGCGGTCGCTCCCGGCGTGATCGACACGCCGATGGTCTCCTCGTACTTCGTCCGGCCCGACGGCTCCACCGACGAGGAGCAGCGGGACCAGCACATGGCGCTGCGGACGCAGATCGCCGCGCTGCGCAAGATCGGCCACCCCAACGACATCGCTCTGGCGCTGCTCTACCTCGCCAGCGACGCCGGCCAGTTCGTCACCGGCCAGACCCTGCGGCCCAACGGCGGCGTCTCGATGCCCTGACGGGTCTCGCCCCGAACGACGGGCTCCGGCACGCCCCGCCGGGACCCGCGGCCGACCACGGCCGAGACCGGGCCGCCGCGGCCGGCGCCGCCACCGCGGCCACGCGCGGGCGACGCGCGCCACCGGCACGGCCAGCACGGCAGCCGGCTGCTCGGGCGCGCCGGGCCGGCCGCGCGCACGCACCAGACGAGGAGACGTCATGCAGCACGACAACGCCGGTTCGCCGCCGTCGTTCGGCAGGCCGCTGGACGGCATCCGCGTCCTGGCCCTGGAACAGGTCATGGCGGTGCCGTTCGCGACGCAGCTGCTCGCGCGCCTCGGCGCGGACGTGGTCAAGGTGGAGCCGCTCACCGGCGAGTCCGGGCGGGCGTCGCAGCCGGCGATGATCGACGCGGCCGGCCAGCCGGCCGGGGCCACCTTCCTGCGCTACGGTGGCAGCAAGCGCGCCGTCGCGGTCGACTACCGCGACGAGCGGGGCCGCGACCTGATCCTCAGGCTCGCCGAGTCGTTCGACGTCGTCGCCGAGAACCTCGGGCCGGGCCGCGCGGACAAGTTCGGCCTCGGCTACGAGGCGATGTCCGCCCGCAACCCGAAGCTGATCTACCTGTCCGTGACCGGCTTCGGCAGCCGGGGCGACTCGCCGTACGCCTCCTGGCCGGCCTACGCCGCGGTCGCCGAGGCGATGTCCGGGATCTACGAGTACGCCCGCCGCCCGCACCAGCCGCCGGTGATCAATCCGGTCGGCGGCCTCGGTGACATCGGGTCGGGGATGTTCGGCGTGATCGGCGTGCTCGCGGCCCTGCGCCACCGCGACCGCACCGGCCTCGGCCAGCACATCGACATCGCCATGCTCGACTCGATGATCGCGATCGCCGACGTGCCGGTGAACTACTGGTCGATGGGCATGCGCGCCGAGCCGGACACCGAGCTGCGGGTCCCGTACATCCTGAACAGCTTCCGGGCGAGCGACGGCTGGTGCGTCGTCCAGGTGATCCGCGACCACCAGTTCCCCCGGCTGGCCCGCCTGCTCGGCCACCCGGAGTGGGAGAGCGACGAGCGCTTCGCCACCCGCTGGGGCTGGTACGACCATTGGTCCGACACCATCCGCCCGGCGCTGGAGGCCTGGGCGGCGGACAGGACCATGCTGGCTGCGGCGAGCGAGCTGGCCGCAGCCGGCGTCACCGCCGCGCCATGCCTCACCGCCGAGCAGCTGGTGGCCGACCCGCACGTGACCGCCCGCCGGATGCTGGTGGAGATCCCCCGCCCGGACGGCGTCGAGCAGCCCGTCCTGGTTCCCGGCAACCCGGTCAAGCTCTCCCGGGTCCCGGAGCAGCCCGACTCCCTGCCGCCGACGGTCGGCCAGCACACCGCCGAGGTACTCGCCAGCGACCTCGGCCTGACCGCGCCAGAGATCGAGAGCCTGCGAGCGGCCGGCGTGATCGGCGTCGCCGGCCCGGCGCGCCCCTGAGCCTTCCGGGAGACGACGGCGCCGGCGAGCGGGGCGTGCTCAGCGCGCGTCCGGGCGGGGCGGGGGCGGCG
>JADGHD010000252.1 GCA_019689615.1 Frankia sp.
ACTGGCGGGGGGCTGTTGGGCGGGCGGCGCGGCCAAGGCGCCGCCAGCGCCCGCTGCCGGCCGCCGGCCCCGGCGCGCTCACCGCAGCAGCGGGCGGACCTCCTCGGCCAGGAAGCGGATGCCGCCGGGCTGGTCCTGGCCGATCTGGGCGACGTAGACCTCGTCGAATCCGGCGTCGATGTAGCGCTGGACCGAGGCCGCTGCGCGGTGGGGGTCGGGGCCGCAGGCGAGCCGGCCCGCGACGGCGTCCGGGCCGCTGGCCGTGCCGACCGCCTCGAACGCCTGCCACATCGGCAGGTCCTGCGCGGTCTGGCCGCCGGTGCCCTCGTGCCCCCACAGCCGGTGCGCGGTCTCGACGGCCGCCCGCTCGTCCGGCGCCCAGCAGATCTTCAGGCCCGCCTGGGTGCCGCCGGTCCCGCCGTCGCGGTGGTAGGTCCGCAGCCCCTCGCGGTCTGGCCTGGTGGTGATCCAGCCGTCGCCGACCTGGGCGGCGATCCGGATCGAGCGGGGGCCGAAGCCGCTGACGTAGATCGGCGGCGGGTGCTCCGGCCGGCTGAAGATCCGCGCGTTGTGCACGGTGAAGTACCGGCCCTGGTGGGTGACGAGATCCCCGGACCACAGCCGGCGGATCAGGCCGATCGCCTCGGTCAGCCGTTCGTGCCGGATCGCCACCGGCGGCCAGGGGTCACCGAGGATGTGCTCGTTGAGGGCCTCTCCGGAGCCGACGCCGAAGGTGAACCGGTCCGGGGCGAGTGTGGCGACGGTCGCCGCGGCCTGGGCGAGGACCGCCGGGTGGATCCGGAACGTCGGGCAGGTCACCGCGGTGGTCATCCGCAGCTTCGTGGTCGCCGCGATCGCGCCGAGCACCGACCAGACGAACGGGCTTTCGCCCTGGCTCACCTGCCAGGGGTGGAAATGATCCGATACCCAGATGCGATCGAAGCCGGCATCCTCCGCCTCGCGGGCGTATCGGACGAGCTGTGGCGGGCTCAGTTCCTCCCCCGACAGGAAATAGCCCAGCGCCGTCACCCCGTCCGGATACCCGCCCTCGGCGCCGCAAACCCGCCGCAACGTCGCCGTGGTCTCGTCCAACGGCGGTCCAGATCGTTCCACGGGCGCGGCTGACCTGCGGAAAAGGGCTGCCGGGGCGGCGGCGCCGGCCGGCGGTGGCGCTGTGCCGGTACCGCCTGACGGCTGGCGCGGCGGCCGTGCGCTGCGCTTTTTGGCCGGCATCGGGTGTGCGGTCGGGCCCAGACCCCCTACGTCATTCGACCGGTGACGTGCGTCATGGGGCGCGGATAGCGTCGAATTAAAACGATCCAGATGCTCCGCCCGAAATCGTTCCCGGCTGAGGAGAGAAAGTGAGCAGATCTTCTCGGGTGCCCGGTGCCGCGGGCCTGGCCCGGACCACCCGGCGTGGATTCCTCGGGGCAGTCGCCCTGGGCGCTGGTGCGACATTCTTATCCGCCTGTGGCGACGATGGCGATTCCGGCGCTGCGGACACGGGTGGTGGCGCCTCCGCGGCGCCGGGCACCGAGGTCCTGGACATGACCTTCCTCAGCGTGATCCCCCTCACCAGCACCTCGGTGGCCAGCGAGCTCCTCGCCGAGGTCAACGGCTTCTACGCAAAGCACAACCTCAACGTCGACATCCAGGTCACCCAGGGCTCCGCGCCCTCGATCAACACGGTCATCGCCGGCGGCGCGCTGATCACCCGCATCGGCGACATCGAGACCATGCTGGCCATCGCCACCGCCGACGCGCCGCTGGTGAACGTGGGCGCGCTGGAGAAGGCCGGCGCGCTCCGCTTCGTGTCCAGCACCCGCCGGCCGCTGCGGCGTCCCGAGGACTTCGCCGGCGCGACGATGGGCCTGCCGTCGACCGGCGGCACCAGCGAGCGGACCCTCGACCTGGTGCTCGCCTCCGCCGGGATCGCGAAGGAGGACGTGCCGCGCCAGGTGGTCGGCCTCGCGCCCGGCACGTACGAGCTGGTCAAGCAGGGCCGGATCGACGGCTACGTGGTCTCGCTTGACACCGCCCTGCAGGTGGCGGCGGAGAACGACGACGCGGTCGTCTTCGCGCCCAGTGACTTCATCAGCGCTGGCGTGCAGCTCTACGCGACGTCCCGGGACCAGGCCGAGGACCCGCGCAAGCAGGAGACGATCCGCCGCTTCCTGGCCGCGATCGCCGACTCCGTCAGGTTCATCGAAGCCGACCGGGCGAACGACTTCGCCGAGACCATCCGGCTGCTGAAGTCGAAGTACGACATCCCGTCGCTGAACAACCCAACGGTCGCCGTCGAGGCGCTCAACGTCTACATCGACTCGTGGACCGCCGGCGGGCCCGCGCAGCTGCTGCGCACCGACCGCGACGACTGGCAGGCCACCTACGACCTGATGGCCGAGACCGAGATGATCCCCGGCGATCTCGACCCGCTCAGCTGGCTGACCGACGAGTTCGCCCCGGCGCCCGCCTGACCCACCAGCCCAGCCTCCTTGCGGCCCCCGCCTGGCGAGGAGGCCGGGCCAGCCCGACCGTTCGCCTGACTCCTCCCTGCGGAGCTCGCCACGATGACGCCGGACACGCCGCTGCGAGACGCGGCCGCCAGCGCGCCAATGGCCCCCGGAGCCGAAATTGGCGCGGGCACCCTCCCCGTGCCCGCGCCAAGACCGGATGCCAACCAGTCCGCCGAGCTTCAGCTCGTCGACGTGAACAAGATCTACCAGGCCCGCACCGGCCCGGTAGAGGCGCTGAAGAACATCAATCTGACGATCGGCCGCGGGGAGTTCGTGTCGCTCGTCGGCCGGTCCGGGTGCGGCAAGACAACCCTGTTACGCATCCTTTCCGGCCTCCTGCCCCCGACATCCGGCTCGGTCACGGCCAACGGGGAGAGCATCTGGCGTGGCACTCGCCGCGACGATCAGGCGCTCAAGCAGTTCGGCTTCGTCTTCCAGGAGGCGAACCTGTTCCCCTGGTTCACGATCGCCGAGAACATCGCCCTGCCGCTCAAGCTGCGCGGCGTCGCCAAGAAGCAGCGCCTTGCCCGGGCCGAGGAGCTGTGCGCCCAGGTCGGCCTGACCGGCTTCGAGGGCTCCTACCCGCGGGAGCTGTCCGGCGGGATGCGCCAGCGGGCCGCCATCGCCAGAGCGCTGAGCTACAACCCGTCGATCCTGCTGATGGACGAGCCGTTCGGGGCTCTGGACGCGCTCACCCGCGACCGGATGAACCTGGAGCTGCAGTCGATCCACGCGGCGGCCGGGGCCACCGTCGTCTTCGTCACCCACTCCATTCCCGAGGCGGTCTTCCTCGCCGACCGCGTCGTGCTGCTGTCCCCGCGGCCGGGACGGATCCGTTCGGTCACCTCGGTGCCGCTGGCGCGCCCACGGTCCCTGGAGACCGAGAGCACGCCGCAGTTCCAGGACATCGTCCGCGAGCTGCGCCGGCAGCTGGACGAGGAAGACTGACCGACCCGCAGCCCCGACAAGCCTGAGGGCAGGACAGATGGACCGTGAGAAGCTGGGCAGGCTGCTGCCCTGGATCAGCACGCCGATCATGCTGATCCTCTTCCTGGGGATCTGGCAGTTCGCCGTCTCCGTCGTCGGCGTGTCGAAGTTCATCCTCCCGTCGCCGCTCGCGGTCGGCGACCGGCTGGTCGAGATGGTCGGCGAACGCTCGACCTGGGAGCACGTCCGGGTCACCACGACCGAGGTGGTGCTCGGGTTCGGGATCGCCGTCGTCGTCGGCACGCTGCTCGGCGCGATCCTCGGCAAGATCGTCTGGCTGGAGCGGGCGGTCCAGCCGGCGCTGGTCGCCTTCCAGGTGGTGCCGAAGGTCGCGTTCGTGCCGATCTTCGTGATCTGGTTCGGCTTCGGGATGACCTCGAAGATCGTGCTGACGGTGATCCTCGCCTTCTTCCCGATCATGCTGAACGTGCTGCTCGGCGTGCGCTCGGTGGACCGCGGCCACCGGGACGTGATGCGCAGCCTGGGGTCGTCGCGCTGGGCCACCTTCCGCGACCTGGAGCTGCCGAGCACGCTGCCGTACATCTTCGCCGGCGCCGAGGTCGGGATCGTGTTCGCGGTGATCGGCGCGATCGTCGGCGAGTACCTCGGCGGCAGCCAGGGTCTCGGCTACCTGGTCGTCGCGCGGCTCAACTCGATCGACGCCGCCGGCCTGTTCGCCGTGATCGTGCTGCTGGCGCTGCTCGGGTCGCTGCTGTTCGCGATCGTCACGACGCTCAAGCGGTTCGTCATCCCGTGGCACGAGTCGGTCCAGTCGCCGGCGGCGGCCTGACCGGCACGGGAAGGCTGCGGCGATGCGGCTCACCGACGACGAGAAGCGGATGCTCGACGGTGGCGAGGGCGAGGCCGTCGCCGCCGCGATGGACCTGTTGGTCCGCTACGGCGAGGTGCTCGGCGCCGAGCGGCTGGTCGACACCGACAACGTCTGCGGGGCCAACATCTTCGGCCCACGCCAGTTCGCCCTGTGCGGGGCCGGTGCCGCGCACGGCGGGTCCGGTGGGGCAGCGGCGGCGGTGTTCGCCGAGCTCAGCCTGGACAGCCCGCGCCCGCTGGAGCTGACCCCGGTGCGGGTGCAGAGCTACCAGCTGATCGGCCCGATGGACACGGTCAACTGGCAGGTGCAGGGGCTCAGCCAGCAGGCGCACGACCTCATCGCGGAGAGCGAGTCGTACAGCGCCCGCCACGGCATCCACCTGATGAACACCTGCACCCCGTACCAGGTCGGGAACGTGCCCGTGAAGGGCGAGCACTGCGCCTGGATGGAGTCCTCAGCCGTCGTCTACATCAACTCGGTGCTCGGCGCGCGCACGAACTGCGAGGGCCGCGAGAGCGCCGCGGCCGCGATGCTGACCGGAAAGATCCCCTACTGGGGCTACCACCTGCCGGAGAACCGCTACGGCACCCACCTCGTCGAGGTCTCGGTGCCGGTGACGAGCGACCGCGACTGGGGCCTGCTCGGCTACTACGTCGGCGAGCTGGTGCAGGAGGGGGTCCCGGTCCTCGACGGCCGCGGCGAGGGGAGCTTCACGCCGAACCTCGTCCGCCTCAAGCACTTCGGCGCCGCCGCGGCGTCCTCCGGCGGCGTCGAGATGTACCACCTGCCCGGGGTGACCGCCGAGGCCGCCACCGTCGACGAGGCGTTCGGCCCCCGTGGCCGGCCGGGCAGCGCCGAGGCCATCCGCTACGGCCCCGCCGAGCGCCGCTGGACCTACGAGCAGCTCAACCACACGGCGACCGACACGCACGTCGACCTGGTGATGATCGGTTGCCCGCACGCCACCCTGAGCCAGATCCGCGACGTCTGCCGGCTGCTCGCGGGCCGCCGCGTGCATCCCGACACCGCCCTGTGGGTGTTCACGCCGCGGGCGATCCGCCAGGTCGCCGAGCAGAACGGGTACGGCGACGCGCTGCGCGCCGCCGGCGCGGTGCTCATGAGCGACACCTGCCCGGCCATCGGCCAGTTCCTGCCGCCGGGCACCCGGGTCATCGCCACCGACTCCGCCAAGCAGGCCCACTACCTGCCCGCGATCATGAAGGTCCAGGGCTGGTTCGGCAGCACCGCGGAGTGCGTCGACGCCGCCGTCACCGGCACCTGGCGGGGGAGCGCGCCGTGACCGCCCAGGTCATCGAGCTGCGCGGGCGCGGCCTGGGCGGCGGCGCCGTCGAGGGGGAGGCCCTGGTCACCCGGGAGGCGATCTCGGGCTGGGGCGGCATCGACCCGGCGACCGGCAGCGTGATCGAGTCCCGCCACGAGCTGTGCGGCGTCTCGTTCAAGGACAGGATCCTCGTGTTCCCCGGGGCGAAGGGCTCCTCCGGCTGGTCGGGCATGTTCCACCTGGCCCGCCTCGCCGGCACCGCACCCCGGGCGATGGTCTTCAACCACCTCAACACCAAGATCGCCCTGGGGATCGTCGTCACCCACGTCCCGGCGGTCACGGACCTCGACCAGGACCCGCTGACGGTCATCGAGACCGGGGACCACGTCCTCGTCGACGCCGACACCGGGCTGGTCCGGGTCACCAGGCGCGCCGCCCTCGCCCCGGCTGGCCGGTGACCGGCCGCGATGGCCACGGTGCGCGGGCCCGGTCAGGACGGGCGGTAGTAGCGCAGTTCGACGACGTTGCCGTCCGGGTCCTCGACGTAGAGGGACTCGCCGTCGCCACGGGCGCCGAACCGGGTGGCCGGCCCGTCGACGACCCGGAACCGCCCGGAGGCGACGACATCGGCCCAGTCGAGCGGCTCGACGACAAGGCACAGGTGGTCGACGTTGTGCCCGGTGCGCTCGTTCGCGACCAGATCGATGATCGTGTCCGGGCTGACCCGGACCGACGGGAACGGGGCCTGGCCGGCCCGCCACTCGTCCACCCGAACCGGCTCGAGGCCCAGTTCGTCGCAGTAGAAGCGCAGCGAGCGCTCCACGTCGCGCACGTTCAGCACGACGTGGTCGAAGCCGGTCACACGCACGGGCGCCGTCACCTCCGCCAACCACGATGGCGCAGGCGCCCCACCAGCGCACCCAGCTGTCGGGGGCATGACCGCCGCCCGGCGAGCGTTGCCTTCGGCGAGAACCCGAAGGAATCCGGAGGTCTGCCGGCGCGCTCGCGCTGGTGCGGAAAGGACCGAAGCTGATGGAGAAGATTCCCCAGGTACCGCTGGGCAGCCAGGGGCTGGTCGTCTCGGCCCAGGGGCTGGGCTGCCGAGTCGGAGGTCCTCCCGACGGTCCGGGAGCTGGGCATCGGGTTCGTCGCCTACAGCCCGCTCGGCCGCGGCTTCCTGACCGGTGGCATCAGGTCCTCCTCGGACTTCGCGCCGGACGACTTCCGCGCCCACCTGCCGCGGATGAGCGGCGACAACCTCGAGGCGAACCTGGCCGTGGTCGCCGAGGTGGAACGGGTGGCCGCCGACCTGGGCGTGACCCCAGCCCAGGTCGCGCTCGCCTGGGTCCACGCCCAGGGCCCCGACATCGTCCCCATCCCCGGCACCAAGCGCCGCCGCTACCTGGAGGACAACGTCGCCGCCGCATCCATCCACCTGACCGACGAACAGCGCGCCCAGCTCGCGCAGGCCGGCTCCGCCGTCCAGGGTGACCGCTACCCGGACATGTCCCCGGTCCACCGGTAGCCGCGGTCCGGTGCCGCCGGCCCGCCGCCAGCCCGTATATCCGGCGG
>JADGHD010000253.1 GCA_019689615.1 Frankia sp.
CGTCGAGGGGGCGCGGGTCGAGTGGGAGGGGGAAGTGCCCGCCCGGGGACGCGCCCGGTTCGTTGAACCACTCCCGGCCGGCGACCAGCGCGAACAGTGGGAGCGGCAGGCGGGTGGCGGCCCGGCGGAGCCGGGCTGCGGAATGGCGGCTGCTGAGCTGCGAGACGTGGGCGGCCAGCGCGTCCCGCTTCTGCCGGGCAAACGGCCGCACGTCCACCCGGTGCGTGATCTCGCGGCTGGGCGTGAACAGCGCCGGTGGCGGGGTGGCGGGCGATCCGCCGCTGGTGGCGTCCGCGGCCGCGGTCGTGGCGTTCCCGCCGGTGGCTGCGTTCCCATCGGTGGCGGCGTTCGCGCTGGTGGTGGCGTCGGCGCGGGCTCGGCGCAGCCGGCGTGGGAGGCGGCCGAGCCGACCGGCCAGCCTCGCCGCGGCGTAGAACAGCTCGACCGGCTCGCGCGGGACCGTCGCCTCCAGCACGACCGGGCGCAGATCGTCGCCGAGCAGTTCGATGGCCCGGACGCCCACCTGGTGCACCCGGACGTGGTCACGGTGGCCGTAGCCGCCCTGGGCGTCGTAGGTCAGCAGCGCGTCCGCCCGCTCGGCGCGCAGCAGCTCGGCCAGCCGTCCGGCCGCCTCGTCGAGGTCTGCCCTGGCGAAGCGGACCCGGCCCGCGGGGTCGGGATAGAACAGCGGCCCGTGCCCGCTGTCGGCGTACCCGAGGCACTCGACCCGCGCCACCCCGAGCACGGCGCAGCTCGCCGCGAGCTCCGCCAGCCGGCCGACGGCCCACGGGTCCGGACCGCCGTCGGCCGGCGACCGCGCCGGGCCCATGTCGCCATCGGTGGCGACGACGACCACCACCCGGTGACCGCTCGCCGCGGCGCGGGCCAGCGTCCCGCCCGTCCAGAGCACCTCGTCGTCGGGGTGCGCGTGCAGCGCCACCACAGTCGCCACGGCGCCGATCCTGTCAGCCCGCCCCGGCCGGGCACGCACCGGGCCGCGCGGGGCGCCGAACGCCTGGGCCAGGCCGACATCCGCCCAGACCGCGCCACGCCCGCCCGGCCAGCGGGGCGCCGGCCGGGCGGGCGTGGTGGGCCTGCGTCAGTCCTCGCCGAGCGGGGAGAGGTCGTCGTAGCGCTGGTGGGCGAACGGGATGATGTCCTCCTGCGGCAGGCGGCGCACGACGGCGCCGGTCTGCACGCTGCTGCGCTCGGCCAGCTCCACGCTGACCAGGCGGCGGACCGGGAGGTCGGCCACCGGGTCGAACCGGGACTCGCGCAGGATCAGCTCGCCGTCCAGGCGCCACAGCCGGCGGGTCTTCTCCCGGCGCTGGACGTGCACCAGCGCCGGGTCGTCGTCGAAGCCCTTGCCGTCGGGAGCCGGCTGGAACTTCAGGTAGAAGCTGGTCCGCACGCCGTCGGGCGGCGCTGCCAGCTCCTCGACGATCCGGCCGCGGAACTCCACGTAGGTCACGCCCATCCGGGTGAACGAGCCGGAGATCTGCGATCCGGGCCCCAGCTCGCCGTCCGGGCGGTCCAGCCGCACCTCGGCGATCTTCTTGGGCTCGCCGAACGTCTCCCGGCCGCCGATCACGCTCTGCTCGGTGGACATCGGCATGGTCAGCGCGTAGTCGCCGACCAGCCCGTCGTGCTCGGCGCCGACGGCGAACGTGCCGGCGCCGAACCGCGGCAGGTTGGGGATGTCGACCGACGCGATCGTCACCCGCACGTGCTCGGGCGTCGACGGGACGAGCGGCGGCGGCAGGACCTGGCCGACGAGCCCCGGGTCGGTCTCGTAGATCGCGACCAGCGACAGCGCCCAGGTGTCGACCGAGGTGGCCTCGACCTCGCGGTTGCGCAGCTGATCCGGGGTGCGGGCGGCGTAGCGGATTCGGGTGGCGGTCGCCATCTCAGGTCACACGTCCTCTCTGCCGTAGCCGATGAGCGCTGGGCACTTCTCCGCCTCCGCCGGCAGCGAGCGCGGCGGCAGTGGCTCGGCGATCTCGGCGACCGTCGGGCCGAACCTGTCGGCGAGCGGGCGCAGCACGTCGAGGTCGAAGCCGTAGGTGGCGGCGGCGTTCGTGGTGACCATCCGTTCGACGTCGGCCGGGTCGACGCCGGCGAAGGCCGCCCGCAGCGCCTCCCGCGACCACGGGGCGCTGCCCTCGCGGTGCGGGTAGTCGGAGCCCCACATGATCTTGCCGTAGCCGACCTGCCTGGCCGCCGGCATCTCGTGGCCGCGGATGAAGCTCGCTCCGACCGAGACCTGCCGGGCGAAGTACTCGCTCGGCTTCAGCGACATCCTGCTGACCAGCTCCCGGCCCCAGACGGCCTCCTGGGCGGTCGTCGTCGTGGTGCCCATCCGGTCGAAGAAGTAGTCGAGCCGGGCGAGTTCCTGCGGGATCCACGCCGTCCCCTGCTCGGTGAGCACCAGGCGCAGGCTGGGGTGGCGTTCGAAGACCCCGCCGACCAGCAGGTGGGTGAACGCCCGGTGCGCCCACCAGGTGACCTCGAGCAGCAGGATGACCTTGTCCTCCGCCCGGTCGCCGGCCGGCGGGGCCGCGCTGCCGGCATGGTGGTTGACCGGCATGTCCAGCTCTTCGCAGACCCGCCAGAGCGGCTCGTAGTACTCGGAGTCGTAGAGCGGTGGCACTCCACCGCCGGGCGGGGCGCCGGGCAGGAGCACTCCGCCGGACAGGCCGGCCTCCTTCGCCCAGCGGATTTCGGCGACGGCGGCCTCGATGTCGTGCAGCATGATCTGGCAGATGCCGGCCCGCCGGCCGGGTGTGGCGGCGCAGAAGTCGGCCATCCACCGGTTGTGCGCCTGCAGCCCGGCCCAGCGCCGCTCCAGGTCGCCGGCGTTCGGCGCGGGCGGCTGCTCGACGAGGGAGTTGTTCGGGTAGAACGGCGGCACGGTGTTCGGGTAGATCACCTCGGCGACGACGCCGTCCGCCTCCAGGTCGGCCAGCCGGCGGGCACTGTCCCAGTTGCGCGGGCCGAGGTCGCCCTTGAGGTCCTCGTAGGGCATCTCGTAGCCGCGGGCCCAGGCGTCGAAGTCGTCGAGCCAGCGCTGTTCGAGGTAAGGGCGGTAGTCGAGCAGGTTGCCGCCGCCGTGGCAGTCCGAGGAGATGACGATGTAGTGGTCGTCGGGCCGTAAGCCGGCAGTGGCGGGGTTGGCGGTGCTCATTCCGCCACCCCCAGCGGCAGCTCGTGACCGGTCAGCCAGTGCCGTCCGACCTCGCGGACCCGCTCCCACTTCGCGATCGCGGCGGCGTCGTCCGTCTGGCCGAGGCCTTCGGGGGTGACGGCGAGCCGCTCGGCGATCGGGCGAAGCTCGTCGAGGTCGAAGCCGAACACCTCGGCGGCGGACTCGCCGAGCATCCGCCGCGTCTCCGCGATCGGCACGTCGTGGAACGTCTTCTTCATCCACTCCCGCGAGCGCGGCCAGGTGCCCTCGGGGTGCGGGAAGTCGTTCCCCCAGAGCATGTTGTCCACGCCGATCTCGTAGCGCATGCCGATCTCGCGGCGCTTGGTGTTCGACGAGCAGATGAAGATGTTCCGGTCGAAGTACTCGCTCGGCGGCATCTTCAGGTCGCCGAGGGAGCCGAGCTTCTCCGCGCCCTTCTGCCCCAGGTACAGCCGGTCCCAGAACCACAGCAGGTTCGGCACCCACCAGCAGCCGGCCTCGGCGACACCGAACTTCAGCCGCGGGAACCGCTCGAAGACGCCGGACCAGAGCATGAACCACATCGGCCGCGCCGGCCACCACGTCACCTCGGTGACGTAGATGCCGAGGTGGTCGCCGTACGACTCCTTGTCCGCGGGCCCGGAGTGGGTGAGGACCGGCATTTCCAGGTCCTGGCAGAGCGCCCAGACCGGGTCGTAGCGCCGGTCGTGGTACGGCGCCTGGTGCATCCACATCGCCGGGATCATCACGGCGCGCAGCCCGGACTCGTGGGCGCGGCGGATCTCGGCGAGTACGTCGTCAAGCGGCGCGGTGATCTGGACAAGCGCGACGCCCTTGCGCCGCTGCGGCGAGTCGGCGCACAGCTCGGCCAGCCAGCGGTTGTGCGCCCGGGCGCCGGCCAGGCCGAGCACCGGGTCGAGGTCGCCGGACAGGCCAAGCCCGGTACCGAACGGCGCGCAGGTGCGGCTTTCCACGGCGTCCGCGTCGGGGAAGATGATTTCCGCGCAGATACCGTCGGCGTCCATTTCCTTGTTCCGCCGGTCGGTCTCCCAGCCGCCCGCCAGGCCCTCCTCGTGCTCGGCGAACCATCGCTGGGCGAACTTCTCGTCGCTGGTCCCCAGCCTGCGGATCTCCTCGACCGCGGCCGGCCGGCCGGCGAGGAACTCGTCGAACGCCGGGTGGAACTCCTTCTCCAGGTAGTCCCGGTACTGCTCGGTGGGTAAGCCGGCGTGGCTGTCGGACGTGATCACGATATAGGGCTCGTTGCTGGCTGTGCCGCTCGCGGCGGCGGCGGAGGCGGTCGCCGGGTTGCTGCTCATGGCGGTCATGGAACGTCTTTGCAAGTGGCATGTCAATATTCGCACTATGCAAAACATTCCGGCTCCCCGCTCCGGCGCAGGCCCGTCCGCCGGCCTGCGCACCGCCGCGTCCGCACCGTCCCGCGCCTCCGGCGAGGCCGGCGCCGCACGCCCGGCTGGCGGCACGGCCGCAGGACGGGGGAGGAGCGGGCGGCCCGCTGCCCGGGCGGGGGTGCGGCCGTCGCCGCAGACCGACCGGGTGGTCGCGGTCGTCGAGATGCTCGCCGCCACGCCCGGCGGGCTCAGCCAGTCGGAGATCGCGCGCCGGCTCGGCACGACGCCCGCGACCTGCTACCCGATGCTCGCCGCGCTGGAGCGGGCCGGCTGGCTGCGCCGCCACCCGACCCGGCGGACGTATGCCCTGGGCCCGGGGCTGATCGCGGCCGGGCAGGCGGCCGCCGCCGGCACCGACGCGCTCGCCGCCGCCCGCGGCCCGGCCGCCGACCTGCACCGCCGGCTGGGCCTGTCGGTCATCGCGCTGGTCCCGGCTGCCGAGTACGCGACGGTGGCGTTCCTCGTCGTCGACCCGCACGCGGCGCGCCCGGTGGCGACGCTGCGGGTGGGCGACCGCGTCCCGTTCCACCCGCCGCTGGGGATCACCGTGATGGCCTGGGCGGCGCAGCCGGCGGTCGAGGCCTGGCTCGACCGCGGCGGCGTCGCCGAGCCGGCCGAGCGGGCGGAGTACCGGGAGCTGATCGCCGCGATCCGCCGCCGCGGCTACTCGGTCGAGCTGTCGACGTCGCTGGACGAGCGGGTCCGCCGCCAGGTCGGCGAGGCGGCCGCGGCCAACCTGCGGGCGGAGCTGCCGGCGCTGCTGCGCGACCTGGCCGAGCGGCTGCCCGGGCCGGCGGACTTCATCGCCGGCGAGCTGGATGCCGCCGCCTACCGCGTCGACTCGGTGTCCGCACCCGTGTTCGACAGCCACGGCGACGTCGCCCTGGTCCTGCTGCTGCGCGGCTTCACCGACCCGGTCCCCGGCGTCGAGATCGAACGGCTGGGCGGCGCGCTGACCGCCACCACGGACGCCGTCACCGCCGAGATCGCCGGCCGCCGACCCGGCGCGCTTCCCGCCGTCTGACCCGGCCTCGCCCTTCGCGGCCACCGGCCCACGCGGGCCGCAGTCCGGCATGCGGCCGTACGCCGGAAGCGTTCCCGCGCGGCTTCTCCCGGCCTTTTCCGTGGAGGTGCTCCGTGCTGTGTCGGAAAGGTCGGTGATGGCGGCCGGCAGGACTCCGGCGCGAACCGGTGCATTCCCCGACGTTGGTTCTCCCGTCCTGCGGGCGCCAAACCGCTCGCCTAGGGTGAGCGAACCAGGGCGACACGGTGGGCGCGCGCGTGGGCCCAGCCAGGCAGTCGACGACCAATGCCGGGAAAGGGTGCAGATGAGTATTCCACCTCGTCAGGCGATAAAGATCGGGGCGTACATCCTGAAGCAGCGCCTGGCCGGCCGCGACAAGTTCCCGATCACGCTGGAGCTCGAGCCACTGTTCGCCTGCAACCTCGCCTGCGTGGGCTGTGGGAAGATCCAGCACCCGGCCGAGGTCCTCAAGCAGCGCATGCCGGTCGAAGAGGCGCTCGCCGCCGTCGACGAGTGCGGCGCGCCGGTGGTGTGCCTGGCCGGCGGCGAGCCGCTGATGCACCCGCAGGTCGAGGAGATCGTCGCCGGCCTGGTCAGGCGCAAGAAGTTCATCTACCTGTGCACCAACGCGCTGCTGCTGCCGAAGAAGATCCACAAGCTCACCCCGTCGCCGTACCTGTCGCTCGCGGTGCACATCGACGGCCTCGAGGAACGACACGACGAGTCGGTCGCGAAGCAGGGTGTGTTCGCCAAGGCGGTCGACGCCATCAGGGACGCCCAGCGCCGCGGCTTCCGGGTGACCACGAACACCACGTTCTTCAACACCGACACCCCGCAGACCGTCATCGAGGTGCTGAACTACCTCAACAACGAGCTCAAGGTCGACGGCATGATGCTGTCCCCGGCCTACGCCTACGAGAAGGCCCCCGGCCAGGACAAGTTCATGGGCGTCGAGGAGACCCGCGAGCTGTTCCGCAAGGCCTTCGCCGAGGGCCGCCGCAAGAAGTGGCGCATCAACCACTCGCCGCTCTTCCTGGACTTCCTCGAGGGCAAGGTCGACTTCCCCTGCACCGCCTGGGGCATCCCGTCGTACTCCCTCTTCGGCTGGCAGAAGCCCTGCTACCTCATGGGCGACGGCTACGCGAAGACCTACCAGGAGCTCCTGGAAACCACCGACTGGGAGGCCTACGGCCGCGGCCGCGACCCGCGCTGCGCCAACTGCATGGCCCACTGCGGCTACGAGCCAACCGCCCTGGCCGCGACCGTCGCCTCCCTCCGCGAGTCGATCCGCGCCGCCACGGCATCCCTCGTGCCGCCGCTGCCGGACGCCCTCACCAGGCGCCTCCCACGCCAGACGACTCCCGCCGCCGCACCGGCGCTGCCGCCGACCGCCCCGGCTGCCACCCCACGACCGGCCGTCACCCAGCTCCCGACGCCCACCGTGCCCCAGCAGCCGGCCCCACCGGCCGACGACCGCACCCCCGTGCGCTCGTAACCGTCCGCCCCTCGGCGAGCGGCGGGTCTGCACCACGGCCCGCCGCTCACTACACGGTCCACTGG
>JADGHD010000254.1 GCA_019689615.1 Frankia sp.
GGGCCCCCCCCGCGGGGGGGGGGGGGGGGCGCCCCCCGACGGGGGTGAATGGTAGGAAGAACTTATACAATATGCAAGTCGCCTGGCCCCGCCCTCGCCGGACGCCTCCTCGGCTCGCGCCAGGGTGGCCGGGCGGGCCGGGCTCAGGCCGGCAGCAGGGCGTGGCCGGGCTCGGTCGGGTTGCGGCCGGCGGCGAACCGCTCGACCCGCTCGCGCATCGTCCGGGCCGCCTCCTCGCGGCCGCCGAGCATGATGCAGTACTCGCCGGCGCGGATGCCCCGCAGCACGTCCTCGGCGACCTCGTCCAGCGGCTGCAGCGCGAGCTCCCGGCCGGCCTTGCGGGCCATCTCGGCCAGGGTCTCGATCGTCATCGCCGGGGTCTGCCGCGGCACCTCCCGGGCGAGCTCCGGCGGCCGGTTGCGGTCGGCCGTCCACAGGCCGGTCGCGAGCAGCCCGCGGCCGTGCGGCAGGAACAGCGACACCGTGATCGGGTGGCCGCCCTCGGCGAGCTGGGCGCCCAGGCACTCGGTGAGCGTGGCCACCGCCGCCTTGCTGGCCGCGTAGACCGAGGCGCCGGGCATCGGCGCGACCGCCCCGTCGCTGGACGAGGTGTTCACGACGTGCCCCGGCTCGCCGGAGGCGATCATGCGGGGGACGAACGAGCGGACGCCGTTGGCCACCCCGAACACGTTCACCCCGAACGTCCAGCGCCAGTCGTTCGGCGTGGTCTCCCAGACCCTGGCCGACGGCGGGCCGACGCCGGCGTTGTTCACCAGCACGTGGGTGGCGCCGTGGCGGGCGAACACCTCGTCGGCCAGCGCGTCGACCGAGGCCGGGTCGGTGACGTCGCAGACCACGCCGCTGATGTCGGCGCCGGTCTGCTCGCGCAGCTGCTCGACCGTGGCGTCCAGCGCCGGCCGCTCCACGTCGGCCAGCACGACGACCGCGCCAGCGCGGCCGAACGCCTCGCCAAGGGCCCGGCCGATCCCGGCCGCGCCGCCGGTGACGACGACGACCCGGCCGGTGAAGTCGGTGATCGTGGGCCCGCTCACGCCGACGCCTCCGCGGCGGCCGGGCCGTGGATCTCCTGCGGCGTCGGGCCGATCCGCTCCACGACCGGGGCGAGCCTGGCCAGGTCGAACCCGTAGAGCTCGGCGGCGTTCAGGCCGAGGATGCGGCGGGCCTCGTCCTCGGGCACCGCGCCGAACCGCTCACGCAGCCAGGCGCGGGTGTTCGGCCAGGTGCCCTCCGGGTGCGGGTAGTCGTGGCCCCACATCAGCCGGTCGACGCCGATCCGGTGGCGGCGCTCCACCTCGATCTCGCCCATCACGGAGCTGGCGAGCCAGACGTTGCGCCGGTAGTACTCCGACGGCATCATCGTCATGCCGTCCCGGAACGCCGACGGCCCGAACTTGCGGGTCGGGTGGTCGCCCTCCCACTTGGAGTCCATCCGGTCGAGGATGTCCGGCACCCACCAGGCGCCGTTCTCGGCGATGGCGTAGCGCAGCGTGGGGTGGCGCTCGAAGACCCCGCCGAGCAGCAGCGCCCAGAACGGCCGGGCGCCCCACCAGTACGACTCGGTGGCGTAGATCGAGATCAGCCCCGGCGACCAGGTGTAGTCGGTCGGGCCGACGCCGGAGTGGGTGTGCACGACCATGCCGGCCTCCGCGCACACCGACCACAGCGGGTCGTAGACGCGGTCGTTGTAGGCCGGGTAGCTGCCCCACCTGGCCGGGATCATGACGCCGCCGCGGATGCCGTGGTTGGCCGCCCACTCGACCAGCCGCACCGCGGCCTGCACGTCGTGCAGCGCCGGCACGATCGCCACGCCGTAGCGGCGCTCCGGGTCGTGCTGGCAGAACTCGGCGAGCCAGCGGTTGTGCGCCCAGGCGCCGGCCATCACCAGCTCCGGGTCGCTGTCACCGGAGGAGCCGAGCCCGGAGCCGAACGGAGAGCCGGACACGCCGCCGACCCCGGCCGCGTCCGCGTCCGGGAACACGACCTCGGCGGCCACGCCCTCGCCGTCGAGCTCCTTGGTCCGCACGACCGGGTCCCAGGAGCCGGTCATCCCGCCGTGCCCGCCGATCTGGGCGTTCCACTCGGCCAGGAACCGCTGGTGCTCGTCCTGGTTGATCAGCTGGGCACTCGTGACGTCGTTGGCGAGGGACTCGTCGAACGCCGCCCGGTACTGCGGGTCGAGGTACTCGCGGTACTTCTCCGGGGGCAGCCCCGCGTGCGTGTCGGTCGAGATCAGTAAGTACCTGTCAGCCATCGCTGTTTCCTGTCCGAAGCTGGTGCCGCGTGCCTGGTCGCGCCGTCCGCGCCGGCCGCAGCCACCGAGGCCGCGACGCCGCCGCGAGGGCGGCCCGGGCCGGCGGGCGGCCGGAGCGGAGGCGGGCGCTGGATATCCGCGAGTGGGAGCTAGACGTCGTAGCGGGAGTACGCGTAGGGCTCGAAGGCGACCGGGTCGACCGGGCCGACCACGCTGCCCCGGCTCCTGGTCGACCGGGTGGTCCAGGTGATGGAGACGGTCTCCAGGACGGGCAGGTCGACGATCGGGGCGGTCGGCTCGTCCCGCAGGATCAGCTTGCCCTCGACCTTGTCCATCGTGACCGGGGTGCGCACCTGGTCGAAACGGACCAGCAGCGGGTCGCCGTCGAACCCGGAGCCGGAGACGGCGGGCATGAACTTGAACCACCACTGGGTGGCCGGGTACGGCTCGCCCACCGGCAGGCTCTCGGTGACGTCGCCGACGATCTCCACGAAGGTGACGCCGTTGCGGGTGATCCGGCCCTCGACGTGGTTGCCGTCGCGGGTGAGCTCGAGCTCGGCGAGCTTCTTCGGCTCGCCGTTGCGCTCCCGGCTGATCGCGACCGCCCGCTCCAGGTCGATCGGGATCAGCAGCGGGTACTCGCCCAGCGTCCCGTCGTGGACCGCGTCCACGGCGAGGAAGCCGACCAGCTCCTTGTGCCGGTGCTCGCCGAAGGTCAGGTCGATGTCCGTGATCCGGACGTGGACCCGCGGCTGCGGCGGCGGGGTGAGCGGCGGCGGCAGGACCGCGGCGAGGATCTCCGGGTCGGTCAGGTAGACGACCTCCAGCGACGGGATCGGCGGTAAGCCGGCGCTGATCGACTCCTCGGCCGCGGACGGTTTCCTGATCTCGCGGACCCAACGGTTTCTCATCTCGGTCGAAGCCCTTCTGCCTGGCGGGGCGGGACGGGGTCGGATGGACGCGCGGCGGGCGGGTCAGCCGACCGGCCTGGCGCCGCCGGGGTGCGAGTAGAACTGCTGGCACCAGCGCCGGTGCTCGGAGATGCCCTTCTCCGACGGGCGCAGCACCGGCGGGTCCTTGTAGATCTTGTTCTCCCAGATCGGGAAGTCCTGGCTGACGCCGGCGACGAACCGGTCAGCCGCCTCCTCGGCCGCCTTCTCCCCCAGGGACCGCGGCGCGGTGAAGATCCACCGGCAGTGCAGGTTCTCCTCGTCGATCGGCGTGGTGGAGCTGAGGAACGTCGTCATGCCCTGCACCCGCAGCACGCCGAGCCCCAGCCCGTAGCCCTCCCGGACGAACAGGCCGTCGAGCGCCACGGCCCGCTTGTAGTAGCCGTCGACGACGAAGTCCTGCTCCGGGATCGCCTCGGTGCCGTGGACGTAGCGGAAGTGGGCGGCGTCCACGTTGTTCTCCGCCATCTCCTGGCAGCAGGTGGCGATCTCGAACTCGCGCACCACGATCGGCAGCCAGTCCGGGTCGTGGAACTCCGGCACCTGCGGCACGTCGTAGAACGGCTCGCCGCCTTCCAGGTGGTGCCAGGCCCAGATCATGTGGTTGCGTTCGATCGTCGGGTAGACCCGGGCGGCCGCGGTCCTCGGGATGTAGTCGACGTCGTCGTACGGCACCTCGACGCAGGCCCCGCTGGCGCCGTCGAACCGCCAGCCGTGGAAGGGGCACTGGACCGTGTCGCCGACGACCTTGCCGCCAGCCGCGAGGTGCGCGCCCAGGTGCGGGCAGTAGGCGCCGAGCACCCGCGGCGTGCCGTCGGCCGTGCGGAACAGCACCAGGTCACGGCCGAAGTAGTGCAGCGGCTTCAGCTGGCCGGGCGCGATCTCGTCAGCGCGCGCGACGATGAACCAGCCGTTGGGGACGGGGAACGGGAACCGCGGCCCCTTCTCCCGGCGGATCCGGTAGCGCAGCGACGGGTTGGTGACCGTGTCCGGCTGCTGCGGCATCGGGAGGCCGACGAGGTCGTCGACGGGCCCGGCCACGGTCTGGACCTCCGTCTGCGCGAACAGGCCCCCGCGCCGCGCGCCCTGCTCGGCGCTGGACGGCCCGGCCTCGCTCGACAGCGTCATGCGTCGCCTCCGACGTGAGCAGGTGAAATGGATAAGATATACAGTTGACCCGGAAAACGACCGAGCGCCCAGTAGCCCACAAAGATCACTGAACCATCATTCAGGAACACTGTCCACTGGTTCACCAGATGGGGCAATCGAAACGACGAAGCGGGAGAGCCACGTGACCGACGGCGTCTGGGGCAGCGGTCCCCAGCACACCACGACCGCGCTCTTGCTGGCGCGGACCGACAAGGACCCGGACTCGGAGTACCTGGACGTCAACGGCGCCAAGTTCTCCGCTGGCCAGGTCGCCACCGCCGCAGCCACCCTCGGCGCGGCGCTGGTCGAGCTCGGCGTGCGGCCCGGCGACCGGGTGGCCAGCCTGCTGGAGAACTCCCCCGAGGCGGTGCTGGTCTGGTGGGCGACCCAGTGGGCCGGCGCCGTCGCGGTCCCGATCAACACCGCGTACAAGGGCGAGTACCTGCGCCACCAGCTCGCCGACTCGGGGTCGTCTGTCCTGGTCGTGGCCGCTGACCTGGCCGATCGCGCGGTGGCGGTGACCGGCCAGGTGGACTCGCTCCAGCACGTGGTCGTGACCGGCCAGGAGCTGCCCGAGTTCCCTGGCGTCACCGGCCACCGCTGGGACGACCTGATGGGCGCCTCGCCGCTGGCCGCCCCCATCGACCGCCGGCCGAGCGACCTGGCGACCTTCATCTACACCGGCGGCACCACCGGCCTGTCCAAGGGCTGCATGCTCAGCCACAACTACCACCACGCGCTCGCCGAGCAGATCGGCAAGGCGTGGGGGCGCACCCCGGACGACGTGCTGTGGACGCCGCTGCCGCTGTTCCACTACAACGCGCTGACCACCGCGGTGCTCGGCGCGCTGGTGTACGGCGGGCGCTCGGCGATCTACCGCAGGTTCTCGGTCTCGAACTTCTGGCCGGAGATGAACCGGACCGGGGCGACGCTGACCTCGACCCTGGGCACCATGGCCTACCTGCTGGCGCACGACATCGACCGGCCGGAGATGCCGAGGTCCGGCGCGCCGGAGGCGAACCGGACACTGCGGATGATGGGCGCCGCGCCGCTGCCGCCCGAGGTGGACGAGATCATCCGGACCCGGTTCGGCATCGGGACGTTCTCCGGCGCCTACGGCGTCACCGAGGCCAGCCTGATCTCCAGCCTGCCGGCGGGCGAGCGCAACAAGCCGAACGCGGCCGGCCGGATCAACACCGAGTACTTCGACGTCCGGATCTTCGACGACGACGACAACGAGCTGCCGCGCAACACGGACGGCGAGATCGTGATCCGGCCCAAGCGCCCCCACGTCATGTTCGAGGGCTACTGGGGCCGGCCGGAGGCGACCGTCGAGACCAGCCGGAACTGGTGGTACCACACCGGCGACATCGGCCGGATCGACGACGACGGCTTCCTGTACTTTGTCGACCGCAAGGCCGACTACCTGCGCCGGCGCGGCGAGAACATCGCCAGCTTCGAGGTCGAGCGGATCATCATGGGCCACGGCGAGATCGCCGACGTCGCGGTGCACGCGGTGCCGAGCAGGCTCACCGAGGACGACGTGAAGGTCACCGCGACCCGCAAGGAGGGCTCCACGCTCACCGAGGAGCAGCTCTTCCGCTGGTGCCTGGACAAGCTGCCGTACTTCGCGCTCCCCCGCTACATCGAGTTCCGCGACGAGCTGCCGCGCAGCCCGGTCGGCCGGGTGCTCAAGCGGGAGCTGCGCGCCGCCGGCGTCACCCCGACGACCTGGGACGTCGAGCAGTCCGGGATCACCTACGAGAAGCGCTGACCACTCGGCACAACCGGGGCCCTGGCGCGACTGCGCCGGGGCCCCGGCGTTGTTACTCCCGGTGCCGCGTCCGGTCGCGGGCGGATGACGGCCGGGCGGATGGCGGCCGGGGTGGCCGCGCGGGCGGGCACCGGTGGCCGCCCGCTGGCTACTCCTCCGGAATCCAGAGGATGTTGCGCGCCTTCAGCAGGTCGACCACGAGCTCGCCGTGCCCGCGCAGCATCTTCACCATCTCCGCGGACGCCCGCTGGCCGTCGCGCGCCTGGACCGCGCGGTTGACCGCGGCGATCCCGCGCTTCTGCGGGGCAATCGTGCCGGGCACCAGCTCGAAGAAGTTGCCCGGAATGACGCCGGTCATGAGCCGGCCGAACGACGACAGCCGCGGCGAGTTCGCCAGCACAAAAAGCTGCCGAATAAACGAGTCGTTCGCCTGCAGAACCTCGTCCGGGGTCTCGGCCGCGCGCAGCGCCCGTTCGGCCGCCGCGAGCACCTTCAGCCCCTCTTCGTCGCCCCGCTCGGTGGCGCGCTCGGCCGTCAGCCCGTACAGGCCGCCGAGCAGGGCATAGTGGTCGCGCACGGAGTTCAGGTCAAGGCCGTGAACGAACGCCCCGCGGTGGGGTTCGATCGAGATCCAGCCCTCGCTCTCCAGCGCGATCATCGCCTCCCGAACCGGGATGCGACTGACCCCCAGCTCCTCGGCGATCTCGTCCTGGCGGACGTGGTCGCCCTGGCGCAGGGTGCCGGCGAAGATAAGCGACCGGATGTGGTCGGCCACCTGGCTCCCGCTACTCCTGCGGTCGACAACGGACCGCTTCCCCCGCGCCAGCGGGTTCACGGCGGTCACCGCCCGTCGGTTGGGAGTAATGGCCAGGCTCCTTCTGCTCAGGAAACTGGATGAAGTATACGACGGGCGCCAGGGGATTTCGGCGCTCTTGCGCTTCACGGCACGGCCGTGTCCATCGTCTCTGTCACGAAATGCCGCGCGGGCGCGCCCGTGGGTTGGGGCGCGCCCCC
>JADGHD010000255.1 GCA_019689615.1 Frankia sp.
CTCTTCGGCCCCTCCCCGGCCGCGCCCACCCCGGCCGACTGGGACGACGACGGCGACGATGACCCCGACGACGGCCGGCGCGCTGGCGACGGCCGGCCCGGCGAGGTCGAGCAGGCCGCCGGCGGGCGCGCGGCGGACGAGC
Organism: Frankia sp.; assembly: GCA_019689615.1. Lineage (GTDB taxonomy): Bacteria > Actinomycetota > Actinomycetes > Frankiales > Frankiaceae > Pseudofrankia. The sequence continues at coordinate 143 of JADGHD010000255.1, forward strand.
GCGGCGGCGGGGACGGCGTCAGGGAGGGCGTCAGGCACAGGGAGAACGCGGATCCGCGGACGAGAGGCAAGCGATGAGCAAGGGCAAGGGCACAGGCCGGCCGACCGCCACCCGCCCCAGGACGGGTGACCGCAACGCCGCGCGGCGCGAGCGGGTGGCGGCGATGCGGGCGGCCGAGGCGGCGCGGCAGCGGCGGCGCAGGCGGCTGACGGTGCTCGCCTCGGTGGTCGGCGTGCTGGTGCTGGCCGCCGTGATCGGGATCATCGTGCAGACGGCCAGGGAGGACAACAAGCCGGTCGTCCTGCCGGCGGCCGCGACCGGGCCGGAGAACGGGATCGTGGTCGGGCAGGCCGACGCGCCGGTCACGCTCGAGCTGTACGAGGACTTCCAGTGCCCGGCCTGCCGGCAGATGGAGGAGACCATCGGGCAGACGATCGACTCGCTCGTCGACGAGGGGAAGATCAAGGTCGTCTACCACATGCGCTCGTTCCTCGGCCCGGACTCGGCCCGGGCGGCGAACGCCGGCGCCGCCGCGGCCAACGAGGGCAGGTTCCGCGAGTTCCACCGGGTCCTCTACGACAACCAGCCACCGGAGAACACCGGCGGGTTCAGCAACGACAAGCTCATCGAGTTCGGCAAGCAGGCCGGCCTGACCTCGGCGGCGTTCGTCAGCGCCGTCAACGACGGCACCTACGACGGCTACGTCGCGGAGGTGGACGAGCGGGCCTCGAAGCGCGGCGTCACCTCCACGCCGACCGCCTTCCTCAACGGCACCGAGCTGCCCAACCAGACGCTGTTCTCGCCGCAGGCCTTCCAGCAGGCAGTGGACAACGCCGGCTGAGCTGGCGTCTGCGCCACGCCGGGGGCAGGCTTCCGCTAGTCGGTGGATGTCCGCGGCCCGGGGCGCCGCGGGCGGCGGCGGGCGCTCGCCCGCGCCCGCCGGCGGTTCGCCCGCGTGCCGGCCTGGCACGCCCATTGCGCAGCGTGGAGGGTGTCGCGTGACCGTGTCCCAGCTCGATGTCCGCACCGACGACGGGGTGATGGACGTCTACCTGTACGCACCGGAGGCGGCCGGGGACGGTCCGCTGCCGACGGTGATCATGTATGCGGACGCCGGCGGGGTGCGGCCGGTGAGCCGGGAGATGGCCGCGCAGCTGGCGTCGCACGGCTACCTGGTCGCGCTGCCGAACGTCTTCTACCGGGCGGGCGAGTTCGCGCCGTTCGACATGAGGACCGTCTTCGGTGACGAGAAGGAGCGGGCGCGCCTGTACGAGGTCATGAAGACCGCCGGAGTCCCGGCGGTGATGCGCGACACCGGGGCGCTGCTGGCCGCGCTCGCCGAGGTGCCGGGCGCCCGGGCGGACCGGGTCGGCACGATCGGCTACTGCATGGGCGGCCGGCTGTCGTTCGCCGCCGCCGGGGCCTTCCCGGACGTGGTGGCCGCCGCCGCGTCGTTCCACGGCGGCCGGCTGGCCGTCGAGGACGACCCGGACAGCCCGCACCACCAGGCCGGCCGGGTCCGGGCCCGGCTCTACTTCGGCGTCGCCGACAACGACAACACCTGCACGCCCGAGGACCAGGCCCGGCTCGCCGCCACCCTCGACCAGGCAGGCGTCGACTACCGGATGGAGCTTTTCGAGGGCAAGCTGCACGGGTTCGCCGTCCCCGACCTCCCCGTCCACGACGAGGAGGCGGCCAAGCGGCACTGGGACCGCGCCCTCGAGCTGTTCGACGCGGTCCTGCGGTAGCCGACGGGCACCCGGGGCGTCCCAGGCGGGGCTCACCCGCCGGCCGCCGGCCTGGGACGCCGCCACGGCGGCCGGATGTCGTACATGAACATCGCCGGCGAGCGCGTGCGCACCCCGCGGGCGGCCGGCCGGCGGCCCGGCTGGCCCGCCCCAGCGGGGCGGCGCGCTCAGTCGGCGGACAGGCCGAGGTCGCGCAGCACCTTGGCGACGTGCCCGGTGGCCCGGACGTTGTACATCGCCTTCTCGATCCTCCCGTCCGCGCCGACGACGAACGTGGAGCGGATGACGCCCACCGTCCTGCGCCCGTACATCGTCTTCTCGCCGAACGCGCCATAGGCGGCGAGCACCGCCCGGTCCGGGTCGGACAGCAGCGGGAACGTCAGGCCCTCGGCGTCGCGGAAGCGGGCGAGCTTGGCCGGCTTGTCCGGGCTGATCCCGAGCACGTCGATGCCGGCGTCGCCCAGCAGCGCGAGGTTGTCGCGGAAGTCGCAGGCCTCCTTGGTGCAGCCGGGCGTGCTGGCGGCCGGGTAGAAGTAGACGATCACCCGCCGGCCGCGGTAGGACGCCAGCGACACCTGGTTGCCGTCGGCGTCCGGGAGGGTGAAGTCGGGAGCGACGTCGCCTTCGCTCAGGCGGCTGGGGGCGGGCGCGGACTCGGTCATGGCCGCAAGGTAGTGCGGGGCGGCGGAGACCGGCAAACCACGCCACGCCTGGCGGGGCCACCCGGCTGTTAGGATCTTCCGCTGGCGGCTCGCGGCCGTGAGCTGGCAGACCACCTCACCGGACCCCGGCGGCCACGGGTGGACCTCGGCGGACGGGCTCATCCGGACCGGACCAGCGGACACCGTCACGCTGGAACGGTCAGGCCCGCCGACCCGGGAGGTGGGCGCGAACCACTGGCCGGAACCGGGGACACGGCCAGAACGCGGAAGGGTGCGCCACAGACGTGACCGCGACTGACAGGACGAAGGTGATCTTCGCGGCCGACAGCACCAACGAGTGCGTGGCCACGGTGCGGCAGTACCTGCAGGACAACTTCGACACGACGTTCGTCGACGACGCCCAGCAGTGGACCGAGATCAGCGAGATCGTCGGACGGGCGGTCGCCGCCGGCGAGTACCGGTACGGCGTGCTGATGTGCTGGACCGGGACGGGCACGGCCATCGTGGCGAACAAGATCCCCGGCGTGCGGGCCGCGCTGTGCTGGGAGCCGTGGATCGCCGAGGGCGCCCGGCTGTGGAACGACGCCAACGTGATCACGCTGAGCCTCAAGCGGACCGCGCCGGACGTCGCGGTCGACACGCTCAAGGCGTTCTTCGCGGTGACCGCGCCCGACCCGGAGGAAGTCCCGCTCATCGACTCGATCCGCGACCGCTAGCCGCGTTGCGCGGATTCGGCCGCCCAGCTCGCCCGGGATCCACGGCACGCGCCCCGGCCGGCCGGGCGGCGTGGCGGCGCGGCCGCCGTCGCGCGCGCCGGCCCGGGGTGGCGATCAGTCGGTGAGCCGCAGGTCGGCGCGCACGCGCCCGACCCCCTCGATGAGGCAGGCGCGGAAGGTGGCGTCGGCGGCGAGCGGCTCGGGGAAGACCGCGCGCACTCCCAGCGCCGCGTCGACCAGCGTGGCGGGTGGGGCGTCCGCGAGCGGGCCGAGCGCGGCGGTCAGCTCGGCCGCCAGCGGGTCGTCCAACGGCAGCGGCCGGCCGGCCCGGTCCCGCCCCCGGGCCACGTAGAGCATCCAGGCGGCGACCGCGAGCGCGATCAGACTCGGCTCGGCACCGGCGGCCAGCCGGTCGGCGGCCGCCCCGAGCAGCCGGATCGGCAGCTTCTGCGAGCCGTCCGCGGCCACCTGCACGGTGCGGTGGCGCAGCGCCGGGTTGGCGAACCGCTCCAGCACGCTCGCCTGGTAGGCGGCCAGGTCGATGCCGGCCGGGACGGCCAGCGTCGGCGCCAGGTCGGCGCGCATCATCGCCGCGGCGAGGTCGGCCAGGGCCGGGTCGCGGACCGCCTCGGCGATCGTCTCGTGGCCGGCGAGCGCGCCGGTGTAGGCGAGCAGCGAGTGGGTGCCGTTGAGCAGCCGCAGCTTCATCGCCTCGTACGGGGCGACGTCCGCGGTGAACAGCGCGCCGGCCGCCTCCCACGCGGGCCGCCCGGCGGCGAACGACTCCTCGATCACCCACTGCGTGAACCGCTCGGCGACCACGGCCGCCTCGTCGATCACGCCACCGAGCAGCGTGGTCACCTCCGCGCGGTCGGCCGGCGTGGTGGCCGGCACGATCCGGTCGACCATCGACGACGGGAAGCTGACCGCCGCCTTGATCCACTCGGCCAGCTCCGCCGGGTCGCCGAACCCGCCGGAACCCACCCTCCGCCCGCCACGGCGGCCGGTGGGCAACGCCGCGACGAAGTCGGCGACGAGGCCGCGCAGCACCTCCCCGCCGGCGGGCAGGTTGTCGCAGCACAGCACGGTCAGGCCAAGGCCGTGCCGCTGGGCGCGCCTGGCCAGCCCGGCGACCAGCTGGCCGATGACGGTGCGCGGCCCGGCCCCGGCCTCGCCAGCCCGGGCGAGGTCGGCGCGGACCGCCTCGTCTGACAGGTCCAGGCCGCCGCCCGGGGCGCGCCGGTAGCCCTTCTCGGTGACGGTGAGCGTGACGATCCGGATGCGGGGGTCGGCGATCAGCGCGGCGACCGCGGCGGGCGGGCCGGCCGGGTCGTTGGCCCACAGCACGTCGCAGACCGCGCCGACCACCCGCGGCGGGACGGCGGGCGCCCCCGGCCCGCCACGTTCGAGCACCGTGTAGAGGCAGTCCTGGTGGATGAGCTGGTCGCGCACGGCCGGGGAGCGCTGGGTGACGCCGACGATCCCCCAGTTCGGCTCGCCCGCGGCCGCCATCGCGTCCTCGGTGTAGACCGCCTGGTGGGCGCGGTGGAACGCGCCGATCCCCAGGTGGGCGATGCCCGGCTCGACCGAGGGCGGGTCGACGGCCGGCGGGCGGGCGAGGCCGGCGGCCCGCAGCCGCGGCAGCTCCGCCAGGCCGAGGCGGCGACGGGTGATCGCCCCGGCCTGGGCGGCGTTCCCCGGTGCCGTGCTCACCAGTTGTGCACCGTTCCGTCCTCCAGGCGGTTCACCGGCAGCGACGCTGGCCGGTAGGGGTAGAGGGCCGCCAGTTCCTCGTCGATGTCGACCCCCAGGCCCGGCTCGTCGGAGGGGTAGAGGTAGCCGTCGGCGAAGCGGTAGCCGTGCGGGAAGACCGCGTCGGTCTCCGGCGTGTGCCGCATGTACTCCTGCAGGCCGAAGTTGGGGATCGCGATGTCGACGTGCAGCGCGGCCGCCATGCAGACCGGGGACAGGTCGGTCGCGCCGTGGGAGCCGCTGCGGACGTGGTACAGGCTGGCCAGGTCGAAGATCCGGCGGAGGTGGGTGATCCCGCCGGCGTGCACGACCGTCGTCCGGATGTAGTCGATCAGCTGCTCGGTGATGAGCTGGTGGCAGTCCCAGATCGTGTTGAACACCTCGCCCACGGCCAGCGGGGTGGTCGTGTGCTGGCGGATCAGCCGGAAGCCCTCCTGCAGCTCGGCCGGGACCGGGTCCTCCAGCCAGGTCAGCCCGTACGGCTCTAGCTCCCTGCCGAGCCGGGCCGCCTCGATCGGGGTGAGCCGGTGGTGGACGTCGTGCAGGAGCTGGATGTCCGGCCCGAACTCGGCCCGGGCGCTGGCGAAGACCGTCGGCACGTGCGCCAGGTAGCGCCGTGTCGACCAGACCGACTCGGACGGGATCGCGGAGTCGGCCGGTTCGTAGGCCAGCGCGCCCCGTTCCCGGGTGACGCCGTAGGTGGTGGCGAGCCCTGGCACGCCGGTCTGTACCCGCACGGCCCGGTAGCCGAGCTCGACGTAGCGGGCGACCTCGGCCATCGCCTCGTCGACGGTCTCACCGTTGGCATGGCCGTAGACGGTGACGCCGTCCCGGGCGCGGCCGCCGAGCAGCTGGTAGACCGGCAGTCCGGCCAGCTTGCCCTTGATGTCCCACAGGGCGGTGTCGACCGCGGCGATCGCGCTCATCGTCACCGGTCCGCGCCGCCAGTAGGCGCCCCGGTAGAGGTACTGCCAGGTGTCCTCGATCCGGGTCGGGTCGCGGCCCAGCAGCACCGGGATGACGTGATCGTTCAGGTAGGCGGCGACGGCGAGCTCCCGGCCGTTGAGGGTGGCGTCGCCAACGCCGCTGATCCCCTCGTCCGTCACGATCTTGAGAGTGACGAAGTTGCGCCCGGGGCAGGTCACGATCACCTTCGCGTCCGCGATCTTCATGCCGCGGCCCTCCGCAGGCTCATTCCGGTTCCTCCTTGACCCGGGCCACAAGCTGGGTGGGGTTGACGAACCGCAGGGCGATCAGCAGCAGGACGAGCATCATCGATGTGTAGATCACGGCCATCGCGTCGACCGACTGCTGGGCCCGGATACCAGCGGCGGACATCGAGTAGTAGAGGGCGACGACAAGCGTCTGCGAGTCCGGCCCCGCGGTGAGGAAGGTCAGCTCGAACATGCCGACCGTCCGCACCAGCACCAGGATCGACGCCGCCAGGATGCCCGGGATCAGCAGCGGGGCGAGGATCCGCAGGAACACCTGGTAGGTGCGGGCGCCGCACATCCGGGCGGCCTTCTCGATGGACGGGTCGATCTGCTCGATGAACGGCGTCATCGTCAGGATGACGAACGGGACCGACGGCACCAGGTTCGCCAGCACGACGCCGGACATGTGGCCGGCGAAGCCGTACTTGTAGAGCACGGTCGCCAGCGGGATGCCGTAGGTGATCGGCGGCATGAGGATCGGCAGCAGGAACAGCAGCAGGAGCGCGCGCCGCCCCGGGAACGACCGGCGGGCGAGCACGTACGCCGCCGGCACCCCGATCAGCACCGAGAGGCCCACGACCAGCAGCGAGATCTGGATGGTGACCTTCAGGACCTCGAACAGGCCGAACTCGTCCCACGCCTGCTCGTACCAGCGGGTCGTGTAGGACTGGGGCAGCCAGGTGTCGAACCAGCGGGTGCCGAACGAGCTGACGACCACCGAGCCGATCAGCGCGAAAAGGTTGATCAGGAAGAACGCGACGCCACCCCAGACCAGCCAGGCGCCGGGCCGGGCGACCAGCCGGAACCGCGGCCGGCCGCGGCCAGCGCCGCCGTCCCCGGTACTGGTGCTGGTGGCGGGCGCGCTGGCGGCCGGGCCGGTGGCCGGGCCGGCCGGACCGGTGCCGACGGTGCCGGTGAC